>CAMPJQ010000127.1 GCA_946886925.1 uncultured Terrimonas sp. | reverse complement strand
GTCATAATCGTATTGGTGCTTGGTAGGTTCGCAGGGTTTGGGCTCAATGAAAAATGTGCCTTTAAATCCGTTGCCACGCGCATAATCGCGTGCCATTGTTAAAAAAGTAGCCAGGTGATCCAACTCCCTTTTCATATTGGTATTCAACAAGGTCATGTAGCCTTCTCTTCCGCCCCAAAATACATAGTTCTCGCCATTTAAAGCGATGGTAGCATCCAGTGCATTCTTCACCTGTGCACCGGCATATGCCACTGCATTAAAATCGGGATTGGTAGAAGCGCCGTTCATATAGCGGGAATTGGAGAATACATTGGCGGTGCCCCACAAAAGTTTTACACCACTGGTTTGTTGCTTGGCTTTTGCGTAATCCACAATTGCCTGGAGACGGCTTTCGTATTCGGAAAGGGAACCTCCTTCATCCACGAGATCTATATCGTGAAAACAATAATAAGGTACGCCCAATTTGGTGATGAATTCAAAAGCGGCATCCATTTTATCTTTTGCGCGCTGAACAGCATCCTGGTTAGCATCCCATGGAAAACGTTTGGTTCCAGGGCCAAAAGGGTCGGCGCCGGTTCCGCAGAAAGTGTGCCAGTACGCTACAGCAAAACGAAAATGATCTTTCATGCTTTTGCCAGCAACCATCCTGTTTTCATCATACCATTTATAAGAAAGCGGGTTATCGGATTGGGGACCTTCAAATTTGATTTTGCTGATACCGGGAAAATATTCGCGGTTGCCTAAAGTAACGCTCATGATTTTGTTATTATTCGTTTATACAAAAAAATTAAGGGTGCTAAAGATAAGGCAAAACATAATGTGGAAATGTGGGAAATGTGAGAATATGAAAATGACAGCGGTCAGTACGCGAGGAAAGAAGCGCCAGACCGCGGGTTAATGTGAGAAATATGAAAATGTGAAAAACGTGAAAATGTGTAAGCAAGAACTGTTTTGCATTGCTTCTTTGCTTTGCCACAGGTTGGCTTGGAACATGGGAATGGGAGAATTTGAAACAGACTTAATATTTAAGCAAATTCAGATCAGCTCAGTGCCAGGGAACATATAATGCCGTTTAAAGTCTTTAGCAAATTTGGCGGCAGCTTCCAACCTCCTACCCGTTTTTTTTCACCAGCACTACCCTGCTTCTGTCGGCTTTATACAACTGGTAATAAAATTTTACCAGTTCATTATAATCAGATGGGGGAAAACGTCCGCTGAATTTTTCAATACTCCGGTAATAGATAATCTTATCTGCCTGAACATCCACAGAAGCACTGTACCTTCCAAATTTGCTTTCGATGTTCACAGGAGGTGGCATATTCTCTATCGCATAACCGTTCGGAATTTCGATTACAGCAGTGTCAATGTCGCGATATTCAAAATTCAATGAAACAGGATATTTCCTTTTATCATCCGATCTGAGTTTCACAGACGAGCGGGTAATGATGTTAGGAGTAATGAACAATCGCTTTCCCGTAACGGAAGCATAGTTTAAAGCGTTTAATTCGAGATGTTCATCTATTCCAGGAATGGCTGATTTGCTTTCAGTATATTCAAATTGCTCAACATCATAATGTGGCAGGTCTATATTTTTCTTAAGATATTCTAACTGCTTGTCTTTCGACAACTGGTGGATCATGCCATGCAGGTAATCCTGCTGTACTGCAGTATAATGTGTATTGATCTTTACGTTCAATTCACCATTTTCAGAAAGTTTGCCCAAGGCTTTTCTGATCTGAAGATTTTGTTCGATCCCATACCTGGGGGTTTTTACCAGTTTGCCTCCATTTTCATCTATCAGCAGCACCGGCCGGTTGGCATTGCTTCCGCCCAGATAGCCGGCAGCTACTGTTTGACTCGTGCATTCCAGCCACATGGTATCTGCTTTTAGAGGTACACATAAAATAATATGATTGAACTGGCTGCTCGGAAAATCTTCAAGAAAATGTGGTTGTCCGCTACCATTTTTAATAAGCGTGTAATGCGATTTTATACCCGCTTCTTTAAGCAATGAAAACATATAATTGGACAGTGCCTTACAGTCGCCGTATTTTCTTTGCGCTACATAGGTGGCATCGAACGTTTGCCAGCCTCCAATGCCGAGCTGCACACTGATATAGCGGGTATTTTGCTGCAGATAATTGTATAGCTTCAGTACTTTTTCCTTATCATTGCTCATGCCATCGGTGAGCTGATGAACAATTTGCTTTACATTATCGGGGAGTTTGTCGCGGCCCTGGTTTAAGGTATAAATGAATTTCCCCAGTCCTTCCCAGGATGACATATCTCCTGTGTATTTTTCGAACTCAAACTTAACGGGGCCTAAATACACTACAGGCATAATATCGCTCCAGTTGGGCGAAGCATACTCCAATTGGATGGCCTCCAGGTTATTTAGTTCCCAGCGATAGATATCGCGTCCTTTTTCCGTTTTTTTATCAGGTTCAGCCAGGTAATTAAACGCTTTATGCCGGATGGCAAAATCTGCCGGAACAACCAGTGTCATAGCGCTTTGCATTACCGACATATTTTCGCCACCCAGGGGAGACCAGGCAGGAAAAAACATATTGTAATTGTACTGCACTACGGTTTCATATTCGATGGTATAAGGATAAAGCCGGTGAAAAAAACCATGCACTTTAATGCGGTTATCATCCATAAGACTAATATCATCCATAGCACTTAAATCCCTGATCTCACTTTTCTTAAGACTCCTGATTTTTTTTCCGTTGGCATCGTACAAATTAGCTTCCATACTTTTAAACTCCCGCAGCTTATCATAGCCCACAACTTCTACAGCGTATTTATCTCCGTTTTCGTTAAGAACGGTGAGCGCATATTTATGATACAGGCGTGATTTCCCCAGATCCAGCACTTCAAACCGGATATCTTCCATCCGCTTAACCACATTCGCATCTTTCAACAATGCTTCGGGTATATTACTTACTGCATAATCGCCATCGGCGGCAAGCACATCGCATATGCTCAATAAAATGGTGAGGGTTATAAATATGTGGCGGATCATGGTTTAATTTTTCTTTTTCAATACAATAGGCTCTGCATGCTTTTTTACCACATAGCTGAAAAATTCGCGCAGGTCATTATATTCTTCAGGAGCATATGTAGCGCGGTTCAGTTTAAGCCTCGAGCGAAGCCTGATGGTTTCACCCGATTTATCAATCATATATTCAAAAAAACCATCGGCTTCCCCAAATTGAACTTTGGCCGATTTTGGGATTTCCTCTACGGTATAACCCACAGGTACCGACAGGTTCAAAATATAGGTTTCATCAAACAAATAAGGCATTTCTACCGGATAAGACCTTTCAGCAGCCTTAAAATAATTGTCTTTGTATCCTTCCCACATCATCGGATTAAAATAGATCATGTCATCTTCCTGGTTCATCACAAAATCATACTCCACTTTAACCGGTACATCCAGATCCTTCAACCGTTCTATTTTTTGTCCACTCAGCGTCATATCGCCTGTATAGGCAGTTTGTATATTTTTAAAAAAAGGTTCTTCGCCTTTGTCTTTTATTCTTTCCCGCACATTTACAGATTCGTAATAACCCGCATTGGTGCTGCTATGACCCATCCATTCACCAGGCTTCTCACTGCGAATAAAAACAGAAGTAAGTTTCTTCTCCGTTACTGAATCTGCACTCAGGTAAACCGCCGTTGCCAGATTTTCAGTAATCAGCCTTGCGTGCCCGTTATAGCATTCGTCTGTTAAATGATTAAACCCTAGTAGTGGGGTGCTGGCATCAAGATAATACAGCTTATCATTTATATTTACTCCGCAGATCACATAATTAAACCTGTCTAACAACGGGTAAAACTCGTGTGTATATCCGTGTCCGCGGGTACTTAATATAATAGGATATGCCTCTATGCCCTGCTGCTTCATCATTGCGGTAAGCAGTAAATTGATATCGGCAACATAACCGCTTTTATTTTTACTGATCGTTCTGAGCGGTGCAGAAAGCCCGATACCTCTTTTGCCGGTAGAAGTAAACCTGTCGCGCACATAGGCATATATTTTTTTAGCCTTTTCTAACTTATCTGCTGTCCCCTGGGCTACAGGTTTAAGTTCATCATCCAGCCAATTGTTGTTTTTTAAAAGTCCCGCACCGAAGTCCTCATCTTTCATTAGCTCTGTTGCAAGGCTCGCCCAGTTGCCCATAATATCTTTTACCGGGGTATTGGGAAACCGGTATTGAGACAACTGGAATTCTATTTTGGCTATATGATTCCGGATGGTAGATGTAAAACTTTCCGTTTTTAATGCGGGCACATTTTTAGCTATCCATTTGTGCTCAACCGCGTTGGCGGTAAAACTGTAGTAAGAAGAACTTGATACACCGCCGGGTTCAACCATGCTAAAATTATCACGGGTTGTTTGAGAACTGTGCTCCAGCGGGAAACTGCCCTGCGAAAGGAAAACGTAATTAAAGAAGTCGGGCATCTTAACTTCATACTGGCTCCATAAAACCGGGTAATCGCCCTGGAACTCCCACGGCTGCAAATTGCGTAAAAAATCTGATTGAACAGTATATACATATTCAATCAGAGATCCTTCTTTTACAGCCGGGAGAGTAAACTTTACCGTTATGTGGTTCTTATCGTACTTATCTTTAAAGACAGACTTCTTGTCTAATTCCGTTTCCACTACTTTACCGTTCTCAAGATTATAAGTTGATGCCTTGAGGTTAATCACTTTTTCTTCCGCACTGCCACTTACATAAAGCGGTATTTCCACATTGGCGGCATCCATGCCGTTTTGATTCAGGATTTTTATACGGGTATGTTTTTTAAAGGACAATGAAAACCAGCCGTTGTTGTTTCCATCGAAGTCGGATCTGCCTATATCGGCAATAACAACCGCACTAACACTGGTATCAAATTTACTTTTGGAGAGATCAAAATCCGAGGAAGTTATTTTTCCGTATTTAATATTCAGCTTTTCCTGTGCAAAGAGATAATTTTGCGAAAGGCTGAACACAGCTATCGCAAGGACAAGGGTTTTGCTTTTCATGATTATTAACAAGGTTTAAGGGTGTGGTGCGAATATAGCATTTTTCACATATCAGAAGTATCATAATATATTATTTATCAATTTGACTACAAGCCACCATACCGCCACGGTTAAACATATAGCAACGCAATGTGGATTTGATTATTGTGGTATTGCCCGGGCCGTTCCACTTGATGACGATGCCCGCAGACTGGAAACCTGGCTCAGCAAGGGCATGAACGGATCTATGCAATACATGGAAAACTATTTCGACCTGAGAGTGAATCCCCTGAAATTAGTGCCGGGCGCCCAGTCGGTTATTACTCTTTTGTTGAATTATTTTCCTGCGACATCACCCCGTCCGGATACGCCAAAGATATCCCGTTACGCCTGGGGAAATGATTACCATGAAGTGATCAGGGCCAAATTGAAACACTTCCTGCAGGAAATGAAAGCTAAAATCGGCGACGTAAACGGAAGGGGCTTCGTGGATTCGGCTCCCGTGCTGGAACGCACATGGGCACAGCGCAGCGGACTGGGATGGGTTGGAAAAAACGGAAATCTCATCAATAAAAAGTCCGGATCCTTCTTTTTTATCGCAACACTTATTGTTGATCTTGAACTGGAATATGATGATCCTGTTGCTAAAGATTATTGCGGCTCCTGCAGAAAATGCATTGATGCCTGCCCAACGGACGCGATACAGGAAAACCGGGTAGTAGATGGCAGCAAATGTATTTCGTATTTTACCATAGAGCTTAAAGATATGCTGATACCTGGTGAAATGAAAGGCAAATTCAACAATTGGATGTTTGGCTGCGATATATGCCAGGAAGTGTGCCCCTGGAATCGCTTCAGCACGGCCACACATGAAATGGCTTTTGAACCAATCCCCGAATTACTGAATTTTACAACGCAGGACTGGGAAGCTTTAACAGAAGAAAGCTTTAAAAAGATATTTAAAAGCTCTCCGCTGAAAAGAGCCAAATTCAATGGCATTAAAAGAAACTTGAAATTCATCAGGTCCTAGCCTGCCGGTAAAAAGAAGTAAGGTATAAGCTATGAGCTGTGGGCTATCAGTGTCTTGTTTTCAGTTTAAGCGTACTAACAATGAGCAGGTGACTCATTGATGCAAACATTCACTATTCATCATTCACTGTCTCACTTCTTTCGCCTTTCACCATTCACTCTTAAAACTGCCAGCCCAGTTTAATCATTAAGCGGTTCATGCTGTAGGTGAATTTTTGTATATCCACCGTTTCCGTATTTTCCCCGGTTACGGTAGTAGTGGTTCTTTTCTCACTAAAATATTTATGCGAATAACCTGCACTCATCAAAAAAGCATTGCCACCTTTTAAATGAACGGCATATCCGAATCCGGCATCCATATACGTGCCTCCATCGTATTTATAGCTTGTATTGCGTGGCCAACTCCAGATGGTAAACTCCGGCTCTTTTCTTTTAACCCAGGGCAGGTTATAGCCGCCATCGGCATATACAAAGAGCTTATTCCCTTTCTTTACATCAAACGATCTTTTGAGCTCAAGGAATAAAGGTACAGAACGGTAACGGTAAAAATCAATTCCTGCCCCTATGCCGGCAAACCAGTTGCCATATCCCACACCGTTAACCGTTTGCAGCGCGCCCGACACGGCATTGTTACCATTAACCATTGCTATTTGTTCAATAGAATGAAAAACAGGTTTGGGCAATGTTTTTTGCTGCGCCTGCAAATGCAAAGCCAGAAAGATTGCGGCAACCAAAACGATTTGTTTTCTCATTATTGCTTCACTTTAATTTTACTAAGCAATTGTATATTGCCGGGATCGGCGTACAGGTACTGATACAAACCATCGCTGGTTACCACCAGTGCAATGTTGTTCATGGCAATTACATCATAGGTTTCAATTCCTTCAATGGTAGTTATCAGTTCAAGGTTATTTACATCTGCGGCATTGTATACTTTTAATCCATTGGTTCCATCGCAAATGAATAACATATCCCCATCTTTAGACAAACCATGCGGGTTGGTCATTTCATAAGTTTTAACCAAAGAAGGGGTATTGACACTGGTTATATCCAGTATTTCCAGGCGATTGTTAACACCATTGCACGTTGTGCCTGTACGCAATGTAACGTATGCATATTTTTCATCGGCAATTACAGGATCGCAACTTTGTACATGTAAAAACTGGCTCTCTTTCACAGGGTTATTGCCATTTGAAATATTATAGATATACATACCTGTAGTGGAACCTATAAACAGCTTTTGCTGAAAAGGAAAAATGGTTTCAATATTCCAGCCGATATTTATTTTATTGGTAAAGGAAGGTTGTTGAGGTGTGGTTATTCCAAAAACATTCAGATCGCTTAATGTAACGCTGTACAAATTGTTACCTGCAATGG
>CAMPJQ010000126.1 GCA_946886925.1 uncultured Terrimonas sp. | reverse complement strand
TAATAATACTGGGTAAAATATATATTCTCGATCCTGCAATTATCCGCTGTGCCATTAGGATGATCTTTGACATAATCCCAAACTTTTTTGCAGCTTGAAAAACTCAGTAATACCAATACAACGGTCAGCAAAAAGAAATTTTTTTTCATTGTAAATTATTTTAAGGTTGATAAAATAGAAGGATAATCAGACTTCAAAATAAGATGGATAAGTTCAAAAAGGGTCCTGATAGAAGGGAAAAACGAGTATACCTGTAATCGAAAGTTCTGTAAACAGATTAGGTGAATATAATGAGTTTTTCTTACATATAAAGAATTTTTTTATGTAAGTGTTTCCCCTAAAAAACTTTGAATGGAAAATGGAAGTTTTTTGTATTGCTACATGCAGTCACCGCCATCATATCTGCGCATTCTTCACTAATGTTGATCCGCTGTTTGGTTTCAGGATGTCAGCCTTACAGGAGTCACGTTGTCTTTTTATAATTCCATATTGCCCAGCCGTTCAATACTACAGCAAATAATATCATGTACATGAATTCTGTTCTGATATCGGCGAAGCCACTTCCTTTCAATACGATCATTCGTACCACTTTAATGAAATGGGTAATAGGAGTAAGGTGTGCAATCGCCCTTGCCCATGCCGGCATACTTTCAACCGAAGTAAACAAACCGCTCATGAGCATAAAGATCATCATAAAAAAGAAGGCGATGAACATGGCCTGCAACTGGTTGTCGCTATAGGTGGATATTAGTAATCCAAACCCTAAAAGGGCAACTAAGTAAACGGAAGCGAACAAATAGAGTACCCCAATGTTCCCTTCAGGAAAAATGCCATACACCGCCCATGATACAATCAGCCCCAGCGTAAAAACGATCATCCCTATTACCCAGAAAGGAACCATTTTCCCAACAATGAACTCCCATTTTTTAACTGGTGTTACATTGATCTGTTCAATGGTGCCCGCTTCCTTTTCCTTTACGATGTTCAATGCCGAAATAAAGCCGCCAATAAGGGTTAATAGCAATACCAGTATGCCGGGAACAATATAATATTTGTATTCGCCCAACGGGTTGTACCAGTTGGAAAAGGTTATATCAATAACGGGATGTGCTGCTGGTTGTTTTGTGCTGCCGGTTATATTGAGCTGAAGATTTTTATTAAAATCCGCAATAACGGAATTAAGATATCCTGCGCCCAAAGCTGCCTTAGTGCCATTTATGCCATCTACGGAAAGCGCAACTTTTTGTATTCCTTCCCGTACCAGGTTCCGTTCAAAACCGGGAGGGATTTCCATTATCAGGTCAGCATCACCATTTTCTATATCCGGCAAGGCTTTTGGATAAGACGATTCGGCGTTTACATAACGGAAATACCCCGACGCTCCCACCTTTGTTACCAGCTTTTGTGAAAGGCTGCTGTGATCATTGTCTACAATAGAAATATTAATGTTCTTCACATCAAAATTCATGGCCAGGGGAATAATGATGAGCTGAATGGTGGGCATAACAAACATCATGGCCAATATGGACTTATCCCTGAATATTTGCAGAAATTCCTTTTGAAGTATATACCGCAATACCCTCATGCCAATCTCTTTTTAAAGTTTTTGAGTGCGATGGCTAAAAGAAGAACAGTCATGGCAACCAATACCACTGTTTCTTTCCACACATATTCAAAACCGAGCCCTTTCAGCATTACAGCTTTCACAATTAAAAAATACCAGCGGGAGGGAATAATATTGGAGATGGCCTGAAATATCCAGGGCATATTTTCGAGTGGGAACATGAATCCCGTAAAGATCAGTGTTGGCATCATCAGCCCCATCATTGAAAGGAGGAGTGCCGTTTGCTGCGAATTGGTGGTGTTGGAAATGAGCAACCCAAAAGAAAGGCAGGTAATAATAAAAAGTATGCTTTCTATGTACAACAATGAAAGGCTTCCTTTTACAGGAACATCCAATACGTGAACCGACAATAGCAGTATCAGGGTAAAGTTGGCAATAGATAAGGCCAGGAAAGGGATGGCTTTTGCAATCAATACCATCACAGGCTTAAAGGGTGATACCAGTAATATTTCCATGGTGCCCAGTTCTTTTTCGCGCACTACGGCTACGGAAGTAAGCGCTGTGCAAACGATCATCAGTACAAGGGCAAGTACGCCGGGTACAAAATTCAGCGAGCCGTTTGCATTTTCATTATAAAGCAGTCTTGTTTCGGGAACAATGGAATAGGGTAAAGCGGCTGCGGGACTAATCTGATGCTGGTAATCTGCAATAATAGCCGTTAAATAATTGATGAGCGTTTTAGCTGTATTAGGGTCCGAACCATCGGCAATGATCTGTATCTGCGCCTTACCGGATTTCAGCAAGTCGCTTCCAAAATGAGGCGGGAAAATGACCGCGCATTTCAGTTCTCCTTTTTTAAAAACTTTTTCTATATCAGTATAATTTACGGTTGCTTCTTCTGCCAGGAAATAGGAGGAAGCTTTTATTTTATGAATGATCTGCTGCGAGTTGGTATCCTTTGCATTATCCGAAATGATGATCTTTGCATTCTTTACTTCGCTGGTCAGCGCAAAGCCAAATAACAATATCTGTGCTACCGGTATACCAAACATGATCAGCAGGGTTCGCCGGTCGCGAAATACGTGATAAAATTCTTTTCTTATGAAAACCAGTAGTTGTTTCATGCGAAATGTTTATTGTCTAATCTGCCGACCGTTTTGCTCCACGGGCCAACTGGTAAAAAACATCGTCTATACTGTTCACAGCGAATTGTTTTTTCAGGTTTTGGGGCGTATCCAATGCTTCAATTTTTCCATCTACCATTACCGTTATGCGGCTGCAGTATTCCGCTTCATCCATATAATGCGTAGTTACAAAAATGGTGATACCGGATGCTGCTGCTTCATAAATCATATCCCAGAACTGTCTTCGGGTAACAGGATCCACTCCGCCTGTAGGCTCATCTAAGAATACAATTTTAGGCTGGTGAAAGATGGCTACTGAAAAGGCCAGCTTTTGCTTCCAGCCTAATGGCAGGTCGCCCACTTTCTTTTTTGCTTCTGACCGCAGCCCCAGCTTTTCGATCAAACCATCGCTTCTTCGTTTTATTTCTTTACCCGGAACGCCGTAAACGCCGCCAAAAAAACGTATGTTTTCCAAAACTGTAAGGTCTTCATACAATGAGAACTTCTGGCTCATATATCCAATGTTGCTTTTTATATGCTGCTGCTGCCTGTATACATTAAAGCCCGCAACGGATGCTTCGCCCGAACTGGGAAAAGAGAGACCGCAAAGCATGCGCATGGCAGTAGTTTTACCTGCACCATTGGCGCCTAAAAATCCAAATATCTCACCTTTATTCACTTCAAAGCTGATCTTGTCTACCGCCACAAAATCGCCAAACTTTTTGGTGAGATCTTTACAAATAATTACTTTTTCTTCCATGAAAGAAAATTAAGCGTGTGGAAGCACCGGTTCCTTTTTTTCGTTCATTAACCTTATAAAACTATCTTCAATGGTGGGTTCAATATCCTTCACTTCAATATGAGTGTGTCCCTGTTTTTCTGCATAGCCTCTCAATTCACCTGCATATCTTTCATCGCCATTTTTTAAAGTAACATGCAGGTATTCACCAAAGGGATAGCTGCTTTCCACCTCTTCATTTTTTCTCAGGTCACTTAATAGTTTATAAATATTGTGTGCCCTCATGGCATATAGTTTTACCGGGTAGGTTGCAATAATATTTTGTGGTGTATCCACCGACATGATCCTGCCATTCTGTATCAACGCTATTCTTTCGCATAAAACAGCTTCGTCCATATAAGGTGTAGAAACCAAAATGGTGATGCCCTGCTGTTTTAGCTTTTTAAGCATTTCCCAAAACTCTCTTCGCGACACCACGTCCACACCTGTAGTAGGCTCGTCAAGGAACAATACTTCGGGCTTGTGAATTAAAGCACAGCACAAGGCCAGCTTTTGTTTCATGCCGCCCGAAAGCTTACCTGCCCTGCGATTGTTAAAGGGCTTGATCTGTTCGTAAATATCTTTGATGAGATCATAGTTTTCCTCAATGCTGGTGCCGAACAGGGTAGCGAAAAAGTTCAGGTTTTCTTTTACTGTTAAATCCTGGTATAACGAAAATTTACCGGGCATATAGCCGATCCTGTTGCGGATAGCCTGATAATCTTTTACTACATCAAAACCATCAACGGATGCCGTTCCCTTATCTGCCAGCAATACCGTTGTGAGAACCCGAAAAATGGACGTTTTGCCTGCACCATCGGGGCCTATTAAACCAAACAGCTCACCCTTATCAATATCAAGCGACACATCATCCACTGCAAGCACCTTGCCTTTGTCGTAGGTTTTAGTAATATGTTGAAGCGTTACAGATTTCATTTGTTTCATGCGGTTTTGCAGTACAAGTGAGTGACACAACGAAGTATAATGGTTATTCGAAAGCCTGTTCCAAAAATTTTCGTGTAGTAAAGCTTTCTACTCGTTTTTATTATTAAAAAGCACTTCGCCATACATACCGATCTTCAGGTAACCATCGTTTTTTACGCTTACTTTTATGGCATATACCAGGTTGGCTCTTTCATCTTTCGTTTGTATGGTTTTGGGTGTAAATTCCGATTTATCCGAGATCCATTGAATCGTTCCAGTATAAGTTTTATATTTTTTCTCATCCTGGTCAATCCGCACCTGCACCTGTTGTCCTGTTTTTATAAGTGGAAGTTGGCCGCCGGTTATATAGGCTCTTAAAAACAGGGTATCGGTATTGGCAATTTTATATAGTGGCTTTCCCAGTACCGCCATTTCTCCTTTTAGCGCATAACTGGTAAGCACTACACCGGTAATGGGATTAAATACCTGCCCTTTGTTGATTTGCGCCTGCAATTGCTGTGCAGCTTTCTCAAGCGGGGCTTTTTCACTTAGTATGCTCCTGTTTTGCGTGGCGGTGTTGGATTGATACAGGCTGATCTGTTCCTGCGTTACTGCCATCTGTTTTTTGAGCTGATCAATCTGTGCATTAATGTCGTCTAATTGCTTGCGTGGTGCGGCATCGGCTTTTACCAGGTTTTGCGACCTTTCCTTTTCACGGAACAGGTTATCCAGTTGTGTTTGCTGGGCCGATAGTTGTTTTTTCACAACATTTACCTGGTTGCTTGCAGAACTTGTTTTTTGCCTGAGTGCTGATATGGAAGCTTCTGTTTGTTCTTTCTGGAGCTGCTGAACAGTCATATCAATCTGTCCCACTACAGTGCCCTCTTTTAACTGATCTCCCTCGCGTACAGAAAAAGAAAGCAGTTGTCCGTTTTGTTGTGCTGATACCATTACCTCATCCGCTTCAAAATTACCTGCCGCATCATAGTTTACTTTATTACCGTTGCAGGAGGCGAATATAATCCATACTGCAAATCCTGTTATACTCTTGTATCTCATAATAATAATTTTGCACTCAGTTGCCTGAAGTGTTTTTAAAATTGTATTGGGCTTGTAACAATTGAATGTTGTGAACGATGCGGGCCTGCTTCGCGAGGTTTTCTTCATTTAGCTTGGCAATATATTCATGTACCGTTATCACGCCATTATCCAATTGTGCCTTCGCCGATTGCACCACAGCGGTAAGCAGTTCAATAACGGCGTTGTCCTGCTCAAGGAGATCGTTGTATTTTTTTATATCTGCATTTTGCTGGCTAAGTGTAATACGTGTATTGAAAAGGAAGGTTTCTTTATCAATATCTAAGCTTTGACGGTTGATGTTTAAAATGTTTTTATTGTTCTTTAGGGAATATAAACTTCCGAGCGACCAGTTTAAGCGAACCCCGGCAACCCACCACGGGCCAAACTCATTTTTAATAATGTTTAAGGTAGGACGGCCATATGCACCCTGTGCAAAAGCACTGAGTTTTGGTGTGTATGCTGATCTCAATTGTTGTTCCTGTATATCGAAACTTTTTTTCTGCAGGTCAAACTGTTTCAATTCCGGCCTTTTAATTCCGGGAGTAACGGGTAATTGTTCGGGTAAAGTCAATACTGTGCTTTCATCTACTGGCTGGCCAATCAGCAATGCCAGCATATTCATAAAGGCTTTGCGATTGGCCCTGAACGTTATAGCTGTCATATCCGTATTAATAATCGCAGCTTTTAGCTCATCAACATTGCTCCTGAAAGCTGTTCCGTTTGCATAAGCGGCATTGGCTTTATTCAAAGCGCCCTGTAAATCGGTTTTTCGGATTTCATTTTGCTTTAATTGTTCGTTCATCAGCAGAACAGAAAAATAGATCTGGGTAACGCGGTCTTTCAACGTGTTTAAATTCACTTCAAGGCTTTGTTGCTGAATTTGTTCATTGGCCCGGATCAATGCTTTTTGATGTTTTGTAACACCGCCGTCGTATATGGCCTGGCTCAGCTCGGCCTGTATTTTATACTGGTCTTTGTCAATGTTGGGAAATGAAACGCCGGGTATGGGAGGTAAGGCATCCGAAAAGCTTATGGTTTGCGACTGATAGGTAGCCTGTCCATTTACGGTAAGCTGCGGAAGATAAAATTTTGAAGCATTTTCAAGGGAATACAAACTGCTTCTGGCAATTAAGTCCTGCTTTTTAATAAGCGGGTAGTTTTGTTTGGCCATGCTGTAACAGCTATCAATGCTAAGTTGCAGTGGTTGACCATACGTTGGCGCATATAACACCAGCAGGATACTTATGAGCATATTTGGTTTGCGTAGCATGACTTCAGTCTTTTGTTTTAAATAACAGGTAAAACACTTTTTGTTTTCAGCATCGCTTTCATCCAAACGGGTATTAGTTTTTTTCTTTCCAGCATCATATCCGTGAATGCTTTTTCCTTAAGGTTCGCTATGCGCAACAATGCAGGTTTCATTAAAAAAGGAAACAAGCACATTCCGAGCAAACTAACCAAAAAATGAAAAGGGTGTATATCCGGCCGCTTTTTGGATATTTGCTGCAGGAATACAGACTGGTTGAGGAAATCAACCTTTTCTGTGAGTTTAATGAAATGTTCAGGATTGTTCCTCACCTCGCTTAATACAAATAGTGGCAGTTCAGGGTTTTCTATGATGAGATCAATATATTTGGAAGCAATGCTTTCTACCTTTGTTTCCAGGGATGTTGATGCATCGTTTAAAACAGGCGCCAGTACGCCAAAATATTTCTGCATTTTTTCTGTCATTATTATTTCAAATAGCTTTTGTTTGCTCCTGAAATAGTAGTTCAGAAGGGCCAGGTTAATCCCCGCCGCTTCAGCAATATCTCTTGTACGGGTAGCGGCATATCCCTTTTGCGTAAAAACTTTTCGCGCTGCTTCTTTTATTTTTTCTTCTGTAGACAGATCGCTGGTTGCTTTTATTTTTCCGGTCATTTTTTTTATTGTTTGGTAAAGCTAAAAGACTTTTTTTGATTTAAACAAATATTTTAATC
>CAMPJQ010000125.1 GCA_946886925.1 uncultured Terrimonas sp. | reverse complement strand
GAGATCATGTTGTATAAAAATGAAACCAAACAACTGAAGCAGGTTGGTTTTTTAAATGCATACTTTAAAACAAGCACTGCGGGCGCCAATGCGGAAGAAGGTGTTTTAGGCATCAGTAAAGACCCGGATTTCAGTAAAAATCATTGGGTATATATTTTTTACAGTCCCGCGGATACTTCAGTAAACCGCCTTTCCCGTTTTAAATTTGAAAACGATACGCTTGACGTAAAAACAGAACAGGTGATCCTGCAGTTTTATTCGCAGAGAGAAATCTGCTGCCATACCGGCGGCTCTATCGCGTTTGGACCAGATGGATTATTATATGTATCCGCAGGTGATAATTCCACGCCTTTTAATGAACCCAATCAACCCTATACCAACCAGGGATATGGGCCATTGGACGATCGTCCGGGACATGAACAATACGATGCCAGGCGAAGTTCAGGCAATACAAATGATCTGCGGGGAAAAATACTCAGGATAAGAGTAAAGGAGGATGGTACTTACGAAATACCTGACGGAAATTTGTTTCCCAAAGGAACCGCTAAAACCCGACCTGAAATATATGTAATGGGTAATCGTAATCCTTACCGTATTTCGGTAGATCAAAAAAATAGCTTCCTGTATTGGGGCGAAGTAGGCCCGGACGCCAGCACAGACAGCTTTGGCGTGAGAGGACCACGCGGTTATGATGAGCTCAACCAGGCACGCAAAGCAGGATATTTTGGATGGCCCTTATTTGTAGGTAAAAATTACGCTTATAACCGCTATGATTATGCGACAGGCACTTCCGGTGAAGCCTTTGATGCGGAAAATCCTTTGAATGAATCGCGTAATAATACGGGCCTAAAAGAATTGCCTGCTGTGGCCCCTCCTTTTATCTGGTACCCCTATGCGGCCTCCACAGATTTTCCGCAGGTGGGGACGGGTGGACGCAATGCCATGGCGGGGCCGGTATATTACACAGATATGTGGCCGGCTAAAACAAGATTGCCCGATTATTACAATGGTAAATTATTTATTTATGATTGGATACGGGGGTGGATAAAAGCCGTAACCCTACTGCCAAACGGTGATTTTGACAAAATGGAACCTTTTATGGAACATACCAAACTGCACAATGCCATTGATATGGAAGTTGGGCCCGATGGAAAATTATACATTCTCGAATACGGCACAGGGTGGTTTGCAAAAAATGAAGATGCAGGATTGAGCCGTATTGATTATAATGGCGGCAACCGACCACCCAAAATAGCCGCAATTAACGTGGATAAAACCTCCGGAGCCCTCCCATTAACTCTTAAAGCTACAGTTGATGCAACAGATCCTGAAAATGATGCTATGACCTATACATGGACTACCGGAAGCGGACAAACGAAAGAAACCCAGTCTCCCGATGCAGAACTTGTACTGGACAAGCCCGGCGATTATATGCTATCGGTGGAAGTGAAAGATAAGGAAGGCGCCGCTTCAAAAAGCAGTACGATAAATGTATATGCCGGCAATACGGCGCCGGAGATAACGGTACAGGTTACGGGCAACCAGTCTTTTTACTTCCCGGGCAAACCTGTAAACTATTCCGTTACAGTTAATGATAGGGAGGAAGGAAGCGTTATTGATACAGACAATCTTTACGTTACAGCCGACTACTTAGAAGGCGCTGATAAAGCAGGAATACCCCAGGGGCATCAAACTGCTGCGGCAACCGTAAGCGGAAGAAGTATTATGCTCTCGCTGGATTGTAAAACTTGTCATAAAACAGATGAAAAATCCATCGGGCCTTCCTTCACCGAAGTTGCAAAGCGCTATCATAAAAATGGAGATGCGGTAACCCATCTCACCGGCAAAATTATTAAAGGTGGCAGTGGCGCATGGGGAGAAGTAGCAATGGCGGCACACCCCAACCTGCCACAGGACGATGCAAAACAAATTGTGCAATGGATACTTACGCTGGCAAACCCGGCTACTATTAAAAAATCGTTACCCCAAAAAGGTGACATTGAGGTTAAAGCTGTAAAGGAAAATGAAGTTCTGTACATTTCCGCCACTTATACCGATAAAGGGGGTGCATCTGTAAAACCACTTTCAGGAAACGCGGTCTTTGGATTGCGCAGCAGTAAATTAACTTTTGGCGGGGTAACGAATATGGATGCATACAGTGCGATTAATACCGGAGGGATGAAATATATGGTAGTGCCCAACGATAAACAAGGCTGGTTTAGCATTGACAGCATAGACCTGCATGGCGTAAATGGTGCGGAACTGCTGGCAGCATGGCAGGATGATAAAGACGCTCCGAAGACAGGATATATATTTGAATTAAGATTAGATGCACCTGATGGCAAAAAGATAGCGGAAGGAACGCTTGACGCTGCTTCAGTTAAAAACAAACAAAAAATGGCCAAACTTAAATTTAGCTTTGAGGAAATCACTGACCTAAAAAAGCAAAATCTCTATATAGTCAGCCGACCAAAAGATAAAAATGACGACAGCACTATAGGGGTGGGGCTGCTGGAATTGACGGCAAAGTAAAGGGGCGGTGAATAGCGAATTGTGGATAATGAATAGTTGAAAAGCAGGATATTACGTCCTGCTTTTCGTTTTTCTTTTTGCATGGAAGTAATTAATAGCAAGTACTCCTGCAAGTATAATCAGCCCAAAAAATTCCCTTGTATCTTCTATCCAGGGAGTTTCTGCTTTCATGGCTGCTGCAATATTTTCTGCACCATGTTTCGTTAACCAGTCCCAGGCGCCATCTTTTTCAAACAATTTATATAATCCATATAGCATATAAGCTCCTATTCCCAGCAGGCATGCACGTGGATAGAACTTTTCGCGAAAAGCCAGCCAACACAATGCTGCACCATACAGGTATATGGGCATCCACAGCCAGGGATCGGGGTCGTTGTATTGTAACACGGCGGAAATAACAAACAGAATACAGAAGATAATGTTAAAAGCTTTCATAGTACAATATTAAAAAAATGAAGACAATAAGCGAAAAGTGAGGATTCATGATACGATAACACGGTTTTATCTCAATTGGAAAACGTAACAAGGGAGATTTGTCCATCCTTTGGTGCCATTTGTCTATTCGTCGGAAGCTATATATTCACCACTTTTGCATTTTGTAAATAATGTAGGCTATGATGAACAAATTTTTTAATTATGCTGCGGGACTGCAGAATACAGGAATACATCTTTCAAGATTGGGATTGGTAATTGTGTTGTTGTGGATTGGAGGGCTAAAGGCTTTCAGGTACGAGGCAGCAGGTATTGTACCCTTTGTGGCCAACAGCCCCACGATGAACTTTTTTTATAAATATGATGCGCCGGAATATAAAAAGCACATGAATAAAGAAGGAGAATATAAACCTGCAAATATAGAATGGCACAAAGAAAATAACACCTACCTGTTTTCTTACGGATTAGGTTCTGTAATTGTGTTAATAGGGTTGCTTGTTGCACTCTATCCTGTGTTTCCCGGGGTTTCGGCCGTAGGTAGTTTTTTATGCTTTGGAATGTCGTTGGTAACGCTTTCGTTTTTGATAACTACTCCTGAAACATGGGTGCCTGCCCTGGGCGACACAGAGCATGGGTTTCCTTATTTAAGCGGTGCAGGCAGGCTGGTAATAAAAGATGTGATTATGATGGGTGCAAGTGTAATAACTATGGCGCAGGCGGCAAAGGTTCATTTAAAAAGGAAAGCGGCAGGTGCAGGCTGATTGGCTTAATAACGTAGGACGAAAATATTAAATTCGCGGGAAAGCAAAGAACCAGGCGACAAATCACAAGAACCAAATAAAAGATAAATCCCAAGGTCAAAATCCGAAATTCGAAGCGAAGTGCAGCCTCTCACTTTCCATCTCTGACCTCGTAACCTGCACCAATCTTAAAAATTGTATCCCATCGTAAAGAATGCTTTGCTTCCGTAAGGCGAGCGCGATTCCTGCAGTACATCATATTGAAGCATAAGCAGCAAAGCACCGTTTCCACCGGTAGGGATGGCAGCCCCACCCCCAAGCAATAAGGAAGGAACGAACTGTCCGCGTAGTTTTTCAGTAGGGGCGTTGTCGGAATATTTTATGGATCCCCAGCTATAATTCAGCTCAGGTTGTGCCTGGAGCAATATATAAGGAATAGGATATACTCTTCCGAAGATATTTAAGCCGGTATATCCGAAAGTTGTTTTTGCTTCCAGTCCTCCACTATAGTATGTTTTATAGCTGTAATAGTTAAAATTAACGCCGGCGCCTGCCGCAAAATGCGTGTTAAACCTGTAACCCACCTGGGGTGAAACAATTATTGAAGAAGTGTTGCTGCCAAACCCCAGACCAAAATTGCCGCCAAAAAATAATTTCGATTTATCGAAGCCTTTGGGTGATGTATCTTTGGGTTCATCCTGCGCACATACGGTTTGTGTGAATGTTGTGGTAATCACTATTATTAAAATCATTATTTTTTTCATCGGTCAAAATTTTACCGCATTTAAAATATTATTGGATCGGATACATTTTTTTATGTAATGCACGGATTGTAATCTGCCTATACATCTAATGTTTACATAAGGCAGTTATTGTTCTCAGCAACTGCAAAATAAATCTCTCCGCAATCATAATCTGTTAAAGTTTCACCAATTGCTTCGCTTTCTGGTTTTAAAAAACAGCAAGACTTTTTTCCACAATGCCGGCACATTCTTTTATTTGCTCGGCTGTGATCACCAAAGGCGGAGCAAATCTTATTTTATCTCCGTGGGTGGGTTTAGCCAGCAAGCCATTTTCTTTTAGTTCCATGCAAAGCTTCCATGCTGCGTTTGTATCGGTGTGTTGAATAACAATTGCATTTAATAAACCTTTTCCGCGAATGGTATGAATATGCGGTGAATTGATTTTTTTCAACGCTGTTCGCAGCAGATCGCCCATCTGTTCAGCATTTTCAGCCATTTTTTCTTCTTTTAAAACCGACAATGCTTCTATGGCTACCTTGCAGGCAAGCGGATTTCCTCCATAAGTAGAACCATGTTCACCCGGTTGTATGGTAAGCATAATTTCATCGTTGGCCAATACTGCACTTACGGGTAATGCGCCTCCGCTTAATGCTTTTCCCAATAATAATATATCGGGCGTAACGCCTTCATGATCGCAGCACAACAATTTACCCGTGCGGCATAGCCCTGTTTGAATTTCATCGGCGATGAATAATACGTTGTTGTGTTCGCAAAGTTCTTTTGCTTTTTTAAGATAGCCTTCATCCGGAACTGATACTCCGGCCTCTCCCTGTATGGGTTCTACCAAAAAGCCTGCTACGTTTTTATCCTGCAAAGCGGTGGCAAGCGCTGTGGTATCATTATAAGGAATAATTTCAAAACCGGGTGTAAACGGACCAAATTGCCTGGTTGATGAGATATCGGTGCTGAAAGAAATAACAGAGAGCGTTCGGCCATGAAAATTATGAGCGCAAACAATGATCTTTGCCTTGTTTTCGGGAATGCCTTTTACTTTATATCCCCATCGCCTGCAAAGTTTGAGCGCTGTTTCCACTGCTTCAACACCCGTATTCATGGGTAATACCTTATCATAACCAAAATACGCTGTTATGAATGCTTCAAACTCCCCAAGTATATTATTGTGAAAAGCCCTGGAAGTAAGCGTGAGTTGCTGCGCCTGGGAAATGAGCGCATTGATGATCCGCGGATGGCAATGTCCCTGGTTAACTGCCGAGTATCCGCTCAAAAAATCGTAATAACGCTTATCATTAACATCCCAAACAAATACGCCTTTTCCCCTGCTAAGGACTACAGGAATGGGATGATAATTATGAGCGCCATGGTTTTCTTCAAGGGTTAGATAATAAGCTGCTTTTTCAGTGAGTGATATAGTAGCTGACATAATAATATTGCTTTAGGATTTTAAAACAATTGAAATGAATAATTGAAAAACTTTCGGCAAACGTACAAAACGCAGTTAGCAACGGGGTTGTTAACTGAACGGCTTAATATGAAGGCTATTGATGATCGAGAAAGTCGAGATTACGATCGAGAAAGGATAATATGTATGCGCGTGTTATGATAGCGATGAATTGTGATGCAATATACGAATAGTTTGGAAGTTTGTGGATTATACAGGTTACAGGGTGCAGGATACAAGGTAAAGTACAGGTACACTGCCGCAAACTTGAATCAATTTCAATTCCGAAAACTTAAGCTCGAAATCCGAAGGAATACAACGACAAACAAAAAACCATAAACTCCCAATTCCCAAATCCGAAGTGATGTGTAACCATAAACAATAAGTCAGGGTCTAAAACCAACATTCCTTGCAGCGCTCTGCCTGAAACCCGAAACCGCCTGCTTTACTGTATTGTTTTCTGTGTATAATTTTTATCCCATTTCAATTTGGGAAATTTTTTTTTGCTGAATATACCATATACCGATGACCCGCTTCCCGAAAGGGATGCATATAGAGCACCATTATCGTAAAGTAATTTTTTTATCTCGGCTATTTGTGGGTATTGACTGAATACAGGTAGTTCAAAATCATTTACCAACTCTCCTTTCCATGTTTCAACAGGTTGTTGAACAATGGTTTTAACCGATCTTTCCGAACGGGCGGGCGTGACCTGCGAAAATGCCCACCCGGTGTTAATGTGAATTGCGGGATGCACAACCAAAAATGAATACGAAGAAAGGTTGAGGGATATCGTTTCCATTTTTTCACCGCGATCTGTTGCGTAAAGGGGCTCGTTAATGATAAAAAAAGGGCAGTCGCTGCCCAGTTGCAATGCATATTCAACAAGCTGTTTCAATGAAAGGTTGAGATTGAATTTTTTGTTGATCAGAAGCAAAGTAAACGCACCATTGGCCGATCCGCCGCCCAGGCCTGCACCTGCAGGAATTGTTTTGTGCAGATGCATATTAACAGCAGGAATTCCGGGAAAATCCTTTTTTAATAGCCGGTATGCTTTCAAACAAATATTATCTGTTTCTTTTCCGGGTATGGAAAGGCCTGACTGTGTAAAATGCGGGGATGCAGAAAGAGCATTATTATCAGAACCTGGTATTATTTCAACTGCATCGCACCAGTTAAGGGGATAAAAAATGGTTTCTATATTATGATAAGCGTCCGCTCTTTTGGAAACGATGTTAAGTCCAATGTTAATTTTGCAATTGGGAAAAAAAACCACGGCAGATTATTTTGATAAGGATACGCCAGACTAAAATTTCTTCTTCCTGTGATTGATCTCGTCGCGGATGGCAATTGCCCGGAGGTAATCTTCCTGCTCAAGCACTTCACCCAATAACTGGTTAAGCTCTTCTAACGACATGCCTTTCAGGTCGTCTTTTGAACCTGTTTCTCTTACCAATTGTTGCTCTTCTTCCGGTTTTTTCTTTTTACCTGAATCTTCCATCAATATACCCGCACTTTCCAGGATATGTTCATAAGTATATATAGGGCATCCAAA
>CAMPJQ010000124.1 GCA_946886925.1 uncultured Terrimonas sp. | reverse complement strand
TTCCCACGCTTTGCGTGAAACATTCACCCATTTATTACTCACTATTCACTATCCACTACTCACTACCCCGCACGTCCTATAACAAAAAGCAATACAACAAATACTATAATAAAAACAGTCCATCCTGCAATGACCTTATAACCTGGTGCTGGCAATTCTTTCAGCAATTTAAGGCCTGCCGGAACAAACGCTATGCAAAGTCCTGCAGTGGCTATAACCGAAACCACAGAGCTTCCTTTCAGCACACCCATCATCAATGCCGACATCAAAGCCAGCGCAACAGAACACCATATATTAAGTGTACGGGAAAGATAAGCGCCTATGGCAAGGATTGTCCATCCCGCAATTATAAGCAGGGAAAGCGTGGATATGATATGTGGCGCGCCATAAGAATCGGCCACCGCCTTTGTTGCCGTTTCAATTCCCTGCACATTCACCAACTGAAAAGCAAGATGATCGGCGCCGGCATGAAAGGTTCTCGCAAACAGCCCAAACATTACAAAAATGCCTCCCCACATTGCCCACCCCGGCTTTTTATTTCCAATTAGCTGAGCAAGCGTTATAACCGCAGGCCAAAGAAGGATATTACCAGCCAGGAAAAAACTATATGCCGAAAACATCAGCGTTGGATTTTCCTTATAGGCCTGCAACTGATCGGGAAAGAAAAAGTTATACCGTATCCGAAGCAATACGCCGGTAAACAGCAATAAAGGCGCAAGGATCATGGTAATTCCACCAACCCATGGCCCCGGAAACCAAAAGGCGCGGGGATTACTTGTTATTTGATAAGACATATGACAGGCTACTTATCTTTTATCTTGATCGAAGTCATCAGCTTTTGTCCTCTCAATAATATTTTCAGCCCTCTTCTTTTTAATGAAATGTCGGGGTATTTTTTTACATGTTCCTCCATATTTTTTTTGTAGGAAGCAATAATTTCCCGGTAAGAGAGGATGCCGATAATACTATTGTTGTTTTCTTTTGATACCACTGGCAATACGTCTGTATTTTCTTTTGCCATGATTTCTACCGCCGTACGCAGGCTGCTGCCAATACCAACAGAAATATTTTTTCGTTTAATAAGCGTCCCCACCCTGCTGTCATCGTTTTGAAGATTACTGAATATGGTAGAAGAACTCAGTATCCCTTTATATTCTCCTTCATTACTGGAAATAATGAAATAGTTGCTATTGTAATCCGGCTCTTTACCCAGCCATTCCTTTACTTCTTTAACCGTATTATCTTCACTCAGCACTACGCCATTTTCTTTGATAACCTGTTCAACGGAAATTTTTTCCAGGATATCAGGCTCATACGAATGCGGGGTTTTAACGCCCCTGCGTGCTATTTTTTCCGTCATGATCGTGTTTTCCATTATAAAGAAGGAAACAAAATAAGAAGCGGCGCAGGCTGCCAGCAATGGTAATAGTGCATTGGATTGCGCCGTGGTTTCCAGCGCAAAAATAATGGAAGTGAGCAATGCCCTGGATGCGCCGGCAAACATGGCCGACATCCCCACTAACGCTGCCAATGGAATGGTAACGCCACTTTGCGGAAAAAAATAAATAATAACGCTACCCAGCAAAACACCTGTGGCACCTCCTATGGTAAGTAACGGCGCCAATGTGCCGCCCGATGTACCACTGCCCAAAGCAATTGCCCACGATAAAAATTTGAGGAGACACAACGACAATACAAGTTGAATGGTAAGTTCTCCGGACAGGATATTCGTTATATTTTCATATCCCACACCCAGTGTTGCCGGAGAAAAATAACCTATTATGCCAACCGCCAATCCGCCAATAGCGGGCCACCACATCCAGTGAACTGGCAATTTCTCAAATCCATCTTCTATATAATAAACGATTTTGGTAACCAAAACCGATAATACCCCAATAACAATACCCATACCGCTGTACGCTGCCAGCGCAGTATTGGAAGGTGTTGCTATAACATGCTTAATAGCGAATACAGGTTCGGATCCAAATAGCAGGTGGTGCCCTGCTGCGCCAGTAATACATGCCAGTGCTACGGGGATAATAGAACGTGGTGAAAATTCAAACAACAATAATTCTACGGCCAAAAAAATAGCAGCAATGGGGCTTCCAAAAATAGCCGACATCCCTGCTGTGGCCCCGGCCGCCAGTAATATTTTTCTTTCATTGTGGGTAATCTTCATCAATTGCCCGAGGGTAGAACCCAGGGCTCCGCCGGTGGCTATAATTGGACCTTCTGCTCCAAAGGGACCACCAGTACCAATGGATACTGCCGATGACAGCGGTTTTAAATAGGTAATGGTTGGCTTTATTTTACTTTGATTGGTTAATATTTGTTCCATGGCCTCCGGAATGCCATGTCCTCTTATTGCTTTTGAACCATACAGGGCCATTAACCCTACTATTACTCCTCCTATTACCGGAACTGCAATAACAAACAGGCCAACCGTATGATTAACCGGCGCGGAATGCACTGTGGAAAAACTTCCATAAAAAGCAATGTTGGTAATTAAATCAATAAGATGAACAAGCAGTTTGGCAATAATACTGATGCAGAGAGCAACCAAAACAGCCAATGCAGAAATGGTTAATAATCTTTTTTTGTCCTGGGCCACCAGTGGCTGATCAATCTCTGCTTCTATGGTTGGCGTTAATGAAATGGAAACAGGTATGCCCTTGCTTAAAATTTTACTTTTGATCATTTAATATTTGTCTTTTTACTATCCGCTGAGGATGATACAGATAGCATCAAAATGGCCGGATATAACTCAGCCTTATAGTTTTAAAGAGGCGAAGGTAAGCACTAATGAGCAAATCTTTAACACGCGGCTATAATACCAATGACCGGTAGTATTGTGTGATGCTACACTATTGCTTTGTGAGTGGAGTGAAACAATATCGAACAGGCGATTGAAATTTACCTGGCACTTATCGCTTCCTGGTCTTCCAGAATGGCATTGTTTACCATCCTGTTTTCCAGAATTTTTACATACCGTAATGCCAGTTTGTTATTATAATTCTCATAGGCCTTTTGCGCCCATTGTATGGCCCCGTTGAGGTTGCCATTAATTTCATTAATGATAGCCATATTATAGCAGGCTCTTCCGGCTACCTTACTTTTATCGCTGGTGGTTTCTTTTTCCCATATCGCCGCGGCATCATCCCAGTTGCCCGTTTGGGCTTTACGCCGTGCTACTCTGAAGTTGTCCGTTCCTCTTACATAATAATCTCTTGATACTCTTAACCAGTAAGGGATAATCCGGAAAGCATAATCCTGCCCGGCTTTATTGCTCACCTGCTTCAGCGCCTCTTTTCGGCCAATTAGTGCACCGGCTGCTTTTACCGGGTTAATTCCTTTCCCCGTAAATACCATTTTACCTGCCACGGGAAATTCATCTAAAATACTTCTTTCAACAGGATCATATATGCGCCAGCCCGCTTTTACTGTTGTAAGCATTGTGGCCCTGTGCTCAACACCGGGCACTTTGCCTAATGGTGTGCTTATGGTAACAGGGTTAGCCGCATAACTTATTTTAGAATCGGTGTCAAACAATTCGAGTGCAAAAAGGGCATCCGTATTGTTTTCCCTGCATATTTTTTCTACAATATCCCATGTCAATGGTGAAGGAAAAACTCCCGGAACCGGGCTTTTAAGACTGGCATCGTCAATTGTTTTTACCCCGGTAAACCTGTTATTCTTTATCAGCTCATTTTCCAAACCGGCTATACTCGCCTGTGCGCCTTCTTTATCCAGGTTACGCCCTTCCAGGGAAAAAATTTTATCTACTACTTCAATCACCTTGTTTTGTTCGGTTACCTCGCTCCTGTTTATTACGCCAATATTTTTTATATGGCCGGGAAGGGTTACAGGAGCCGGCTCAAGCACACTTAAACGCACCAATTCTGTTGATGCACAGGAATATAAGCTTACAGAAATTAAAATATAAAATACTGTATGTTTCATACTATATGGATTTATGCATAACATGGCTGTTATACCATATTAAAACGTTTGATATTTATATATAGTATGAAGAGGTGAACAGGTCAGGGCAAACGCATCTAATTTATAAAGTTGTAAAAAGAGGCGCAGCCTCGAAAGATATTGTAAAAACGGGTTTCAACCCGTTTAAAATAGCAAAAAGGTATAGAGAGCCGTAGGCTCGTTGCCATTATGAACCGTGCCGATGGCACTTACTTCTTCAAAGATTCATTTACAACCGTGCTAAAGCACGACTTTACAAAAGTGTCGAGCTTACGGCTCTTCGCAAATTTAAATGCGTTTGCCCTGGTGAACAGGCAATAGGCAATAATGAATTCAGCACAGCTCTCGTGAGACGGTACGATAGACGATAAACATGAAACCTTTATCGTTTTTAGTTTACCGTTGTATGCCTTCGGATTTAGAGCTTAAGGCCGTTCGGACTTGAAATTTCGGATTTAAAATTTTCTTTGGTTCCTGTTTTTTGTGATTTGGTTTTTTTATGGGCCACCTACCTTTCACTTCTCACCCGTTTTCACACTAATGCATCACCAATGTATGCTCTAACTGCTCCAGCGATTTACCCTTTGTTTCGGGCATGATCTTCCATACAAATATGAGTTGCAGCACCATCATAATGCAGAAGAAAAGAAAAGTATGCCCGCCCCCTATATTTTCGGTAAGCATGGGAAATATAAATGCAATGATGGCTGCCATTACCCAGTGTGTAAGACTGCCAAGCGTTTGTCCCTTTGCTCTTACCTGGTTGGGAAATATTTCTGAAATAAATACCCATATTACAGCGCCCTGCGAAAAAGCAAAGAATGCGATATATACCAACAGCAGAATGGTTACCGAAAATCCGCCAAAATCGTTGAGGTAAAATGCCCGTGACACCAGCCCAAGCGTTGCTATCAATCCAACAGATCCAATAAGCATTAACGTTCTTCTTCCAAAGCGGTCAATAAAATTGATGGCAAGCAACGTAAATAAAAAATTAACGGCGCCGATGCCCACACTCGACAGCAAAGAAGATTCCTTACCGAGGCCTGTCATTTCAAAAATGCGGGGCGCATAATATATGATAGCATTAATGCCCGACACCTGGTTAAATACTGCAAAAACAATCGCTAAAAAAACGGGAAACCTGTTTTTACGGGTAAACAAAATATCAGATCTTTTCTCATGGTGACTGGTCATATCCTCCTTAATATCATTTACTTCGGTAGCGTAATCCCGCGGATTTACAATTTTAAGAACGGCTGTTGCTTCTTCTACCCTTCCCTTTTTAACGATCAGCCATCTCGGGCTTTCGGGTACGTATTTCATGAGAATAAGAAACAAAACGGAAGGAATTACCTGCACGCCAAGCATCAACCGCCATGAATGTTCACCATCCTGCCCGATAAGATAGTTTGATAAATACGAAACCAGTATGCCAAATACAATATTAAACTGGAACAATGCCACCAGTCGTCCGCGCGACTTAGCCGGTGATATTTCAGAAATGTAAACGGGCGCTGTAACAGACGAAGCACCAACACCAATGCCGCCAAGGAAACGAAAAAAAAGAAAAATATACCAATTGGTGGCAAAAGCGGTACCCACAGAAGCCAGGAGGTAAATAACTGCAATAATGATCAGTGTTTTTTTACGGCCCAGTTTTTCTGAAGGTATACTGCCGGTTAAAGCGCCGAGTATTGTGCCTATTAAAGCAATGGACACGGTGAGCCCGTGTTCAAAAGGTGAAAGCGCCCAGTATTGCTGAATAGCCTGTTCCGCTCCGGAAATGACAGCAGTATCAAATCCGAACAGAAAGCCTCCGAGTGCAACAGAAATACTCCAGAAAATAACCTTTTTATTCATATACGGCAAGTTTACATTGCCTAAATATACAAAAGGAATGGATGTGTGCAGGTTTCAGGTCACAGGTTTCAGGGAGGTATGCGTAACTACTAAAGACAGGCTGGTAATTGATTTGAAATTGGAGATCTGAGATCCGCCACGGCGGACAGGCCTGCCTGCCGGTAGGCAAATTTGGTTCCTGGTATTTGTTTCTTAGTGCTTACGCCCCTTCATGGCTGATTGCTGATGGCCGACAGCCGGAAGACAAAAAAACCAGAAAACGGAAATTATTTCCAGGGGGTTAGGGATAAGGTTAAGGGTTTATTTACTCAAGGGAAATTTCCGTCTTCTGGTAAGGGTTCAGGGTTGTTTCTCAGGTTGTGGTTTCAGGTTTAATATTTTTTCTTTCGGTTGCAACAGCTGTATACTTTCAACAAGGGAAAGGGAAGTTCGGGGGCTTATGGATTAGGTTCTTACTGATCAATGATGACACAAAGAAAAAGCATAACGGGGCGATAAAAAATAGTACTTTATATGTTTGTGGTGTACTAATTTATATTAAAAGACCTGTAGGTCTTGTACTACAAAATTGTGCTGCGTTTACTCTAGCGCTATGGCATTTCTTCTATAATCATTATCAAAACGAAAATATTTTACTTGCATTTATAACAGGATATGAGTATATTAAACCTTTGTTTGCTAACACCAGTTATTTTATCACCTAATAGCTTTTACCTTTGGAAAACATGACTTCCTTCGACACGTCTAATGTCCATTTTCAGCGGGCACTGCAGTTTGTAAATCAAACCAACAGGCATATTTTTTTAACCGGTAAAGCAGGTACCGGCAAAACCACTTTCCTGCGCTATATACGCGAGAACTGCTTTAAGAAAATGGCTGTAGTAGCGCCAACAGGCGTAGCTGCCATCAACGCAGGAGGTACCACTCTCCATTCTTTTTTTCAACTGCCTTTCGGACCTTATTTGCCCACACGTAATTCATCTGTAAACGAAGCACAGGTTACCAACGAACATACCCTGTTCAGAAATTTAAAATTTAACAGCAGTAAACGTGAATTGTTGCAGGAACTGGACTTGCTGGTAATAGATGAAGTAAGCATGATGCGTGCCGATACCTTAGATGCCATAGATACGATACTCCGCCATTTCCGCCGGCAGCTTTTGGTGCCCTTTGGCGGCGTGCAGATATTGTATATCGGCGACCTGTTTCAACTGCCGCCGGTGATCAATAATGCCGAATGGGAAATACTGCAGTCTGTTTACAAAAGCCCTTTCTTTTTTGATGCGCTGGCTTTACAGCAGAGGCCGCCTTTGTACCTGGAACTGAAAAAAATATACCGGCAGAATGAAGCGGACTTTATACACATACTAAATAATGTCCGAAACAACAACACTACCGCTGCCGATCTCGAACGGTTGCATCAATATTATAAGCCAGGCTTTGAACCTCCAAAGGAAGAAAACTTTATTGTGCTTACCACGCACAATACCCGCGCCGATCAAATCAACAGGCAGGAACTGGAAAAGCTTCCGGGAAAACCGTCTGCTTTTGAAGGAGAACTGACAGGCGACTTCAATGAAAGGGCACTTCCTGCAGAAAAAACGCTGAAGCTGAAGCCCGGAGCTCAGATCATGTTC
>CAMPJQ010000123.1 GCA_946886925.1 uncultured Terrimonas sp. | reverse complement strand
GAATATGCATTCATTTGAAGTAACAGGCGGAAAAAAACTTAAAGGCGAAATAATACCACAGGGCGCTAAAAACGAAGCGCTGCAAATTATTAGCGCAGTATTGCTTACCCCTGAAAGGGTAACCGTGCATAACATACCAGATATATTAGATGTGAACCTGCTGATAGAATTGCTGGGGGAAATGAATGTAAAAATCGAACGCCACGACCGGAACTCCTGTTCTTTTAAAGCGGATAATATTAATATTGATTACCTGCATGGCGAAACCTACCGTAAAAAAAGCGGCAGGTTACGCGGATCTGTTATGCTGGCCGGACCCCTGCTTGCCCGGTTTAAAAAGGCGTTTATTCCAAAGCCGGGAGGCGATAAAATTGGAAGAAGACGTTTGGATACCCATATTATTGGTTTTGAAAAATTAGGTGTACAATTCGACTATCACCACCAGGATGGATTCTTTCACCTCAAAGCGCCTTCTTTGAAAGGCACGGATATGTTGCTGGATGAGCCTTCCGTAACTGGGACAGCCAATATTGTAATGGCCGCCGTTTTGGCAGAAGGAACAACTACTATTTACAATGCTGCCTGTGAACCCTACGTACAGCAGTTGTGCAAAATGTTGAACCGGATGGGGGCCCGAATCAGTGGTGTAAGTTCCAATTTGCTAACTATTGAAGGCGTGGATCAATTAAGTGGAACAACGCATACCATGCTGCCGGATATGATTGAAGTGGGTTCCTTTATAGGGCTGGCAGCCATGACCCAAAGCGACATTACCATAAAAAATGCGGGCATAGCGCATTTAGGGCAAATACCGGAAAAATTCCGTCAGTTGGGTATTCAATTGGAATGTAAAGACGATGATATCCACATTCCTGAACAGGAGCTTTATGAGATCCAGACATTTTTGGATGGCTCTGTAATGACCATTTACGATCATCCCTGGCCGGGATTTACACCCGATTTGCTAAGCATAGTATTAGTAGTGGCTACACAGGCTAAAGGTTCTGTACTTGTTCACCAGAAAATGTTCGAGAGCCGTTTATTCTTTGTTGACAAACTTATTGATATGGGCGCGCAAATTATTCTTTGCGATCCACACAGGGCCGCGGTAATAGGATTGGGAAGAGAACATCATCTTCGTGGCATTACCATGAGTAGTCCGGATATTCGTGCCGGCGTTGCGTTGCTCATTGCAGCCCTTAGCGCCGAAGGCAAAAGCATCATCCAGAATATTGAACAAATAGACAGGGGATATCAATATATTGATAAGCGACTACAACAGTTGGGTGCGCAAATACAACGCATTTAAAAGCAGTGCTGAATTTTGGATCCCGGGAATTTCACTGGTATAAACCGGTTTTTAAAAAACATGTATCAAAATAAGATCATTATCATTACAGCCCCTTCGGGCGCAGGTAAAACCACCATTGTACATTACCTGCTGCAAAAATATCCTCATCAACTTTCGTTTTCTGTATCTGCCACTACCCGCCCGCCAAGGGAGAATGAGCAAAACGGTAAAGATTATTATTTTTTGAGTAAGGAAATATTCCAGCAAAAAATACAACTCAACGAATTTGTTGAATGGGAAATGGTATACGAAGGAAAATATTATGGCACTTTGCAGGCTGAACTGGAACGCATTTGGAAAACAGGGAAGATACCAGTGCTGGATATTGATGTAAAAGGCGCATTGCATATACAACGCCGTTATCCCGAATCTTCTTTTTCTCTTTTCATTCAGCCCCCATCTGTAAAGGAATTAAAGAAGAGGCTCGAAAGCAGAGGAACGGAAACGAGCGAATCGCTGAAAGCAAGAATAAATAAAGCCTCTTACGAATTATCATTCAAAGATCATTTTAATTATACTATCGTTAATAATCGCCTGGAAGACGCCTGCCGGGAGGCAGAAAAGATAATCACAGCTATCTTATAGCAGGTATCTCTCTTCTCTTATACTAAGTCAAGCAAATTATGTCTGTATGCTATCGTGAAAAGTGAGAGGATAAGGCCCGCCTCCCTGCCCTGTCCGGGTGGTGTCATCCGGGCAGGCGACACCGTTCATACGGGATGAAAAAGTGTTTCATTTCTCACGTTTAACACAGCAATAAGCTTCCGGGATTCAATACTATAATTCTTTTTTCTACACTATATACTTCCCGGTTCCGTTTTGTTTGTGATATAAAGAGACAATACATTGTAACTATTTACAATGCATATTTAACCATTTGCTTTCTCTTATTAAACAATTATTAATCAATTTATTATATTTGAAGATATATGGCGGATGTTGATATATTAAAATTAGTGGGTATTATTTTAACCTTATTACTGGTTGGCTTTTTTGCCGGTATTGAGGTAGCTTTTGTATCCGCCAATAAATTTTCTTTTGAACTGAAAAGAAAGCAGGGATTACGCAGCGGCAGAATATTATCGCAATTACTGGAGCAGCCGGTAAAATTTATAGGAACTACTTTGGTAGGACTTAGTTTGGTGGTAGTTATTTATGGCTTGCTTGTAGGAGAATTTCTTTCGCCATTATGGGACTGGATCGAAAAACATCTTGCCACGTCATTCTCTGCCTACGTAAAATACCTCAGGCTTATTTTTGAAACCTTGCTTTCCACTTTAATTCTTCTCATTGTTCAATTTTCGTTTAAAGCTTTGTTCAGGGCAAAGAATGATTCTGTATTATCCATTTTTGCCCAGTTAGGCATACTTGATTTTTTTCATAGCATTCTCTATCCTGTCGCATCCTTTTTTATCAGCATCTCAGAATGGATACTCACCTATTTATTTAATATCAGGATATCCGATCAAAAAAAAGCTGCTATTTCGCCCGTTGATCTTGAACATTTTATTCAACAACACAAAGATCAGTCGGACGGTACTCATGACATGAATACTCAGCTTTTTGAGAACGCGCTACAACTTCCTTCCGTTAAAATACGCCAGTGCCTGATACCACGCAAGGAGATTGAATCTATTGAGATGAATACCTCAATTGATACAGTAAAGCAAAAATTCATTGACACCAAATTAAGCAGGCTGGTAGTATATAAAAACAATATTGATGATATCCGGGGATATATTCACCAGATTGAACTTTTTAAAAATCCTTCCGGTATACCATCTATTTTATTGCCCATTCCGGCCGTTCCTGAAAGCATGAGCGCCATGGATCTCATCAGTAAATTCACCAAAGAGCAAAAAAGTATTGCATGGGTAGTAGATGAATTTGGAGGTACCGCAGGCATTATTACCATGGAAGATTTACTGGAAGAGATTTTTGGTGAAATACGTGACGAATACGACACAGACAAATTTGTTGAAAAACAAATAGCGGAAAATGAATTTATTTTTTCAGGAAGGCTTGAATTGGATTATTTAAATAAGAAATATCACCTCTACTTTGGCGAAACAGAGTCGGAAACCCTTTCGGGCTATATCATTCATCACCACGAAATGATACCAAAGATTAAAGAAAGAATTATCATTGACAATTACGAATTTGATATCATTAATGTTAGTGACACCCGCATTGAGATGGTGAAGATAAAGCGGTTAAAATGAAGGACCTGCGATGGTGAATTTCGTTCGGACGGGAGTGAGACGTGAAACGGGAAAGGTGAGACAGCTCCACCTGCAGCCTGAAACCTGCCCTTGTAACCTGCAACCTGTAACATCCTAATACCTACTACCTTCCTCACCACCTGTCTGCACTTGCCGCTTCTATGTCCTGCTTATACTTTTCGGGTATATTACCATTCAGCAGGCAACCAGGTTGCAGCGATGGGAAAATATCTTCAAACGTTCTTACTTCATTCATAAATACACGGCGGTAAATATGTGAGCGGGTCAGTTGTTTGTAATCGTCGAGTCCTGTAGCCCCCGTAAGTTCTGTAAAAGAGTTTACGGTCTCTTCATGATAATTGGCTACCCTGTGTTTTTTATCATCTATTACCAATCCAACTGTTAATTGCGGATCCTGTGTGGCAACTCCGGTAGGACACTTATTTGTATTACATACCAGGGCCTGTATACAACCCAATGCCATCATCATAGCCCTTGCGCTGTTGCAACCATCTGCACCAAGGGCTATAGCTCTTAATATATGGAAACCTGATAAAATTTTTCCCGAAGCAACTATTTTGATATGCTGTCTTATCCCAAAACCTACCAGCATATTATGCACAAAAGCCAAACCATCCATTAACGGCGCCCCTACATAATTAGAAAATTCCTGGGGTGCAGCGCCGGTACCACCTTCGCCACCGTCTACAGTAATAAAATCCGGATAGATATCCAGCTCAACCATTGCTTTACAGATTCCTGCAAACTCACTTTTTTTTCCAATACATAACTTGAACCCTGTGGGTTTGCCGCCGGATAGCTCCCTGAGTTGTTGTATAAATAATATAAGTCCTTTCGGCGAGTTAAAGGCACTATGATAAGGTGGCGAATAAACTGTTGTGCCAGGCTGTACATGACGAATGGCTGCAATTTCAAGGGTATTCTTTTTTGCCGGCAAAATGCCGCCATGTCCCGGTTTTGCGCCCTGCGAAAGCTTGAGCTCTACCATTTTAATTTGCGGCCTGTTAACATTCTTTTTAAATACTTCCGCCGAAAAACGGCCACCTTCGTCCCTGCAACCAAAATATCCTGTTCCTATCTGCCATATAATATCACCCTCATGTTTGAGATGATAGGAACTGATGCCCCCTTCACCTGTATTATGCGCAAACCCTCCTATTTTTGCCCCGGCATTTAATGCTTCAATAGCATTGGGACTAAGTGAGCCAAAACTCATCGCTGATACATTTAAAATGCTGGATGAATAAGGCTGCCGGCAATCTTTATTACCAATAAGTATTCTTGGATCGTGATCCAATGTATTAAAGTCTTTGGGCGCTATAGAATGACTCAACCATTCATACCCCTCTTCGTACACATTTAGTTGGGTACCAAAAGGCATGGTATCCATTTGCTGTTTGGCCCGCTGGTATATGGTGGAGCGGTCAATGCGGTTAATAGGACGCCCGTCAATATCCGACTCTATAAAGTATTGATACATTTTAGGCCGGATATCCTCCATCCAGTAACGCAATCGCCCTACAACAGGATAGTTACGCATAATGGAATGTTTGGTCTGCGCCATATCATAAATACCCATCACTACGAGCAAAACCACCATAACAAAAACAATCAGCCACCACTGACTTACCGCATAAGATAAATAACCTGCTATCAGCATACAGATCAAAGCGGTAATAATAAACCCTTTTCGCATGCTTTATAAAAATTTGATCAAAGCAAATGTATCGAATTAAAGAGGCCTAAAAAAGCCACCCCGTTTTAACAGCGTACTGACAGAGAAGCGACACGTAAAAGAGCATGGAAGAAGGGAATAAACATTTTGGAGTAATGAAACAGGGCATAATTTAAATAACAAATGAATAATAACAGGTCCGCTGATCAGGCCACTACCGAACATCCCAAAATGTTTAAGTTATATTTTTGGAAGAATCGCAGTTGCTGATTATCTTTGCCGCCACAATGCTAAAGTTAAAGAACCATACAAAACGCACAAAGAAACAGTTCCTCCAGAGGAAGGGTTAAAGAGTGTATTGTATGACCGAATATATTCAAGGCCTTTCCGGAACAGGAAAGGCTTTTTTAATGCAGTGTATCAAAACTAAAACCATAAAATAAACCAAAAAATGAAAGTTGCAGTAGTTGGCGCCACAGGATTGGTAGGCACTAAAATGTTACAGGTTCTGGCAGAAAGGAATTTTCCGGTAACAGAATTGATTCCTGTTGCCTCGGAAAAATCCATTGGTAAGGAAGTAGCTTTTAAAGGCAAAAATTATAAGGTGGTAAGCGCCGGTGACGCTATTGCCGCAAAGCCTGATGTGGCCCTGTTTTCAGCGGGTGGAACCACTTCTCTTGCATTAGCACCGCAATTTGCGGCGGCAGGCATCACCGTTATTGATAACTCTTCTGCATGGCGTATGGATCCGTCTAAAAAATTAGTGGTGCCCGAAATCAACGCAGATGCCTTAACGAAAGAAGATAAGATCATCGCCAACCCCAATTGCTCTACCATACAGATGGTAGTGGCACTCAACCCCCTGCATAAAAAATACAACATACAAAGAATTATTGTAAGTACTTACCAGAGTGTTACCGGCACCGGTGTAAAAGCAGTTGAGCAGATGCAGGGCGAAAGAAACCATTCGGTTAAAGGAGATAATGGTGCATATCCTATGGCTTATAAATATCCCATTGACCTGAACGTAATACCTCAAATTGATGTGTTCCTTGACAACGGGTATACCAAAGAAGAGATGAAGATGGTGAATGAAACAAGGAAGATCCTAAGAGATGACACTATTCGGGTAACCGCAACTACGGTTCGTATTCCGGTTTTGGGCGGGCACAGCGAAAGTGTAAACATAGAATTTGAGAGCGACTATGATTTAGAAGAAGTAAAAGAAATACTTAGCAAAGCGCCCGGCGTAGTAGTGGTTGATGATCCTTCCAATGCCCTGTACCCCATGCCTAAAGATGCACATGAAAAAGACGATGTATTTGTGGGAAGATTAAGAAGAGATGAATCGCAGCCCAACACACTGAATATGTGGATCGTTAGCGATAACCTGCGTAAAGGCGCAGCTACCAATGCAGTACAGATTGCGGAATACCTGGTGGAAAATAATTTATTATAATTGCATAACGGGTTACGGCTGTTTTAAAAGAGCTTTGTAAGCCGATTCAAAACAAGTCTTTATTCTTCTATAGCACGGTTCAAAAACCAGATGAGTTGTTGTATAGCGCCGAAGGCCTGCACAGTCTGCTTTAACAGGGTTTTAGAACTGAGTGCTGCATCATCAATTGCCTGCATTGCAATCCAGCTTTTTAGCTTAAGGTATTGTGCCGCGGGATTATCTTTGGCATATCCCTTAGGTACATTAACCAACGTGATTTCCGGTTCGCTATCCAGATCACCATAAATGGCTTTAAACTTTTTTGCAGTAATTATTTTTTTGAATTCCGGCCAGCAATAATCAATTTCCTGTCTTATTTTTTGCGTTTCCGCAGGCATAGGCATCCAAATCCCGCCGCCCACAAAACTATTGCCAGGTTCCAGGTGAAAATAATAGCCGGCAAAAATGGATTTTTTACCACCCCGGTTAATGCTGGCCGCAAAATTTTTTTTGTAGGGTGTTTTATTCTTGCTGAAGCGGATATCCCTGTTAATACGGAATAAACATTGCTTTGCAATTAAAGGCGCTATCGAAGGATCGTTTTTGCCAAATGTATCAATAACGGATTGAATAAAATGTTCGTAATCTTTGCGGGCAGCTTCGTAGTCATTTCTGTGAAGATCGAACCAGGGTTTATTGTTGTTTTTGGAAAGATTTTTAAGAAACCGCACAGTAGCTGGTTGTATCATTTCGTATATTCAATAGTGTGAGATCC
>CAMPJQ010000122.1 GCA_946886925.1 uncultured Terrimonas sp. | reverse complement strand
AGGTATAGGCAACATCAATCCACAGGATATCGAATCTCTGAATGTATTAAAAGGGCCTAACGCAACAGCTCTTTATGGTTCAAGAGGAAGCAATGGCGTTATTTTAATTACTACAAAATCGGGCAAAGGAGGTAAAGGGATTGCCGTAGAAATTAACTCGAATGTTACGATAGATAAATTGAACCTGTTCCCCAACCTGCAGAATAAGTATATGACCGGATATGAAGATGCAAATTTATACGGCGATAAAGTCAATATTGATGGAGTAGAATATGAGACCGTACCCTCATGGCATTTTGAAAGTATGGGACCTGCGATGAATGGGCAATTGTATGTTAATCCTTTTGTAATGGACCCGAATGATCCACCCACTACTTTTTCGATGGTGCCTCAACCAGCGAACAATGCAAGGGATTTTTTTGAAACAGGAGTGGTTACCAGCAATTCGGTGGCCGTATCGGGAGGTACCGACAAATCATCGGCAAGGTTATCCGTTAATAATACCACCATAAAAGGAATTATACCTAACCATAAAGAAAGCCAGCAGTCTGTTACCTTGCGGGCGGCAACCAGTATTACTGCCAAATTATCAGTTGAAGGCAAGATTAATTATGTTCACAAGAAATCGAATAACCCGCCCGGATTAGGTGTCATTGCTTCCAACAATGTTGTAAGAGACCTTGCGGCCATGGGGCGGTACGTGCCGTTGCCTTTTTTAAAGGAATATTACGAAAAAACGGGGAAGGCGGGTAGTTGGCCTGGGATATCTGTTAACCCTTACTACCTTGTTAACGAAAACGTAAATACCGCTGTAAGGGACCGCATCATCGGTTTTATCTTAGCAAAATACCAGTTCACCAATTGGTTAAGCTTAATGGCAAGATCGGGAATTGATGAGTATACCGAAACCCGGCAGGACAAACGCCCTGTAGGTTCTCCCAATGCCACCACCGGGAGACTGATTGATGACACTTATTTCACAAAAGAGATGAACAGTGATGTATTGCTAACAGCCACCAGCAGCAATATGGAAAATTTCACCGCATCGCTTTCTTTGGGCGCGGCGATTTCAAAAAGAAGCTACAGGCAGCAGAGCTGGACGGGAACCGACTTTAAAGTGCCGGGCATTTATCACATCAGCAATGCCAGGGTTGTGACACCATACTACAGTTTAGACAAAAGAGAACTGCAATCCGTTTATTTTTCAGGCGAAGTTGGATATAAAAATTACCTGTTCCTCAATGTTACAGGCCGCAACGACTGGTCTTCAACTTTGGGCACCAACAACCATTCTTTCTTCTATCCTTCTATAGGTGGAAGCTTTGTATTTACGGATGCCTTTAAAATGAACTCCAGCGTTTTAACATCCGGTAAAATCAGGGCCTCCTTTGCGGAGGCAGGAAATGATGGTGCAGCCTATTTAACGAACTCCGGGTATTTTCTCGCCAGCACTCCCTTTAACGGTCAAAGCCTTGCATACCAAAGCAACACAATCGCCTTATATGATTTGAAGAACGAATTGAAAAAATCGATCGAGTTAGGGGCAAACCTCAGATTTTTTGGTGACCGGATTGACCTTGACGCCACGCTTTATAAAAGCAATACCAAAAACCAAATCATACCGATTACTATTTCATCTGCCAGTGGTTATACCAGCAAAATTGTTAATGCCGGAAATATTGAAAACAAGGGAATCGAACTATCCCTTAATGTTAACCCAATCCGATCAAACGGTGGCTTTCGCTGGGACCTGTCTTTTAACTACGCAAAAAATCAATCTAAAGTAATTGAACTGGCGCCCGGTATAGAAACATTTTTTCTTAACGAAACGGCACAGGATGCCGATATTGAAGCCAGGACCGGGCAACGGTTTGGTAACATCGTAGGTTATAAATACAAAAGGTCCCCGGATGGCCAACGGATCGTGGCAGCCGACGGTTCTTATGCCAGAGAGGATAACATAAGTATTTTAGGCAATGTTACACCCAAATGGACCGGTGGCATAAACAATGCACTTACCTATAAAGGATTTTCACTCAACGTCCTCGTTGATTTTGTGCAGGGAAATCAAATCAATTCCGATACAAAGTACCGTATGGTGGCGAATGGAACTGGTAAGTTTACTGAACAATACCGCGAACATTCCGAACCATTGCCTGGTGTGGTGGAAGTTACTGATGGAAATGGCAATGTGATCAAATACGAACCAAACACTACACTTGTTGATGGGCAAACAGCCTGGTCTAGCCGCGCGTGGGGCCAGATAGGTGAAGAATTTGTATTGGATGGTAGTTTTGTAATGCTCAGGGAAGTTATTTTAAATTATTCCTTTGCGCCTTCCATCCTTGGAAAAACGCCGTTCAAAAATATCAGGCTTTCGCTGGTAGGTCGAAACTTATGGTATATAGAAGAGCATATGCAGGGATTGGGAATTTCTCCCGAAACCAACCTGAATACAAGCGCCGGGGCAACAGGTGTTGAGGTGTTCAGCCTGCCCACTACCAGAAGCTATGGATTCACGGTTAATTTTACTTTTTAACGCTATGCCGGAACACACCTAAAAGCAATGCAATCATTCATCCCATTTTGCAAACGATAGAGCATCTGCTATAAGCCTGATCCGGAATACATCGGGACAGCTAATGGCAAAAATTAAAAAATTAATACATGAAAGCATATAACAAAATAAAAAACTTCAGCCTGCTTTTCTTAGTCCTTGGCCTAACTGGTGCCTGCACCAAGAACTTTGAAGAGCTGAATACAAACCCGGCGCTGCTGTCTGAGGAACTGGTAACTCCTGAGTTTCTGTTGAGCGGGGTGCAATACGGAATAGGCGGTGGTTTAGGCGCGGCAGACGATGGCGATTACTGCGGCATGACGGTGCGTGGGGATAATGCACCCTTTGTAGATCATTTTGATGACGGGGCCTGGAACGCTGCCTATACATCGTACTGTAATAACCTGGCATCCATTATCCGCAAAACTGAGAATGATCCCGAGCTTGTAAATAAAAAAGCGATTGCCCGGATATTGAAGGTTTGGATTTACTCGCAAGCCACTGATGTTTATGGTGATCTCCCCTATGCTGATGCAAATAAAGCGCCCGACGAAGCCATTGCATCCCCGAAATATGATACTCAAAAAAGTATTTACGAAAATTTCTTTAAGGAATTAAAAGAAGCTGCAGCGGAACTGGATCCCACAAAACAAAGTTTTGGCAATGCTGATTTCTATTATGGAGGCAATGTTACAAAATGGAAAAAATTTGCAAATTCTCTCCGGTTGCGATTGGCTTTACGTGTACGCTATGCAGATGAGCAATTGGCAAAGGATAACATGAGTGATCTTCAGGAATCCGACTTAATAACCAGCAGGGTTGATGATGCCTCCATATTTACCACTAACGATATTGAAGCACACCGCAACCAGGGATATAATCGCATCGCAAATAGTGTTAGTGAAGCCGAAAGACAGGATTATGTGAATCACCAGCAAGTTGGAAAAGCTATGCTGGATATCCTTGTTGGGAGTTCTCCCGCCAACAATCCTCTTGATCCCCGTACGAAAGTAATCGCCGATACCGCAGTCCTGAACGGAGCAACGATAAATCCGCCGCATGCGCCGTTTGGATTTCGTGCGCAGCCGCTGTTGGGTGATGTGGAGGTGGAGTACAAATATCCTTATGGTTCAGGATCAGTTTCTATATTCAGCCTGTTCTGGTATGTATCTGTAATAGAGCAACCTATTCTGAGAAGCTCCGAGGTTTATTTTGCGCTGGCTGAGGCCGCTTTGTTCAATTTGCGGAGTGGCGATGCAAACAATTACTACAAAAAAGGAATTGAAGCAAGTATTAACGAAGTACGGGATCTGTATAGCAGGGGAAAGGACCAGATGCCCGCTTTACTGGCGCTTGTTTATGGCGCTGCTGTTGATGTGGATGGATTTTTGGATTATAAAGAAATGAAACAGAGCCAGATTGATGCCTTTCTTGCATCTCCTGCCACCATTCTTGCAGGATCGGACGAAGAGAAACTGGAACAAATCATTAACCAAAAAATCATAGCAATTTATCCGAATACGCTGGAGGGATGGAGTGAATGGAGAAGAACCGGATACCCTAGAGTACTCGTTGCAGCACAAAGATCCACCGGGCTAATTCCCGTTTCTCCGCGCAGGCAGCATTATCCAAATAGTGAGCGCCTGATCAATAGTGTTAACAACGCTGAAGCGATTGACCGCATGGGCGGAACAGATGACCTGGCAGAAAGAGTATGGTGGGATGCGAATATGGCTGCACCACATCCCCATCCTGAAACAATCGAAAGAAGAGATAGTCCATGGAAATAAAAAAAATACTTCTCAAACGGAGTCTTTTTTACCCATATATTAGGTAAACAAGCAGTTGGTTTTGAGATGGGCTGTCCAAATGGGCAGCCTTTTTTGGTTTAATAATGTACAATTTTAAAATAGCAGATGCGGCATTCGCTTTTACTCTATGCTATCTTTTTCGGGGCGGATAATCTCACCACTGTATATGGCTGTCAATAAAATGAATCAAACTGTTCGCCATGATTTGATGTTCGTCCGCATTCGGATGTCCGTCTCCGTTAAGGTACGAAAAGAAATGCGTGTATACCTTCCGGTCTCTTAGTTTGGCTACTGCTTTTTCGATATAGCCCGGCCATTTAGACCCTGGCGCTACCGCACTCATACTTCCTAAGGAGCAAATGATATACGCATCGGGATAATGCGCCCTGATGGTTCCAATGAAGCCATAATAGGCATCTGTAATGTCTGTTTCAGACGGAGGTTGATGACCAAATCGTTTAATGTATTGGTCATGGTTGGGCAGGAGCATTAATGCGGCATCATTTTGAAAGAGGTTAACTACAACGATATCGGGTACGGCATTGGAGAAATCCCACTTACTGTTGCTGTCTGACGGATTCAGGTGATCATAAATGTCGGGCATAATTAAAGATCCCCAACTCACCAGCAATCCAATTCCGCTGGAGGCAATAAAGGTAGCCTCTGCATTGTAATGCCTTGCAACAAGCGCACCATAGCTAAGATAATTATTGGTGGCCACGCCGGATTTATTTTGCTCTCTTTCCATCATACCTGCTCCCACAGTCACAGAGTTCCCGTAAAATTCTATTCTTCTTTTTTCAGGCGATAAAGGAATTGTTTTGGTTTCCGGTTCGTATGCAAAACCATAAAAAGTAGTTTTGCCGGCAAACCAATCGGTAAGCCGGTAAAGTTCTGCGGTGTGATGACCTGATGGTAAACCAGCCGCAAGCGTATATTCTTTTTTTACAGAATCTATCTTCAGCGCATAGGTGCTGTCATTGTCTACAATAACCATGTAATAATTCCTGCCATACTCATCTTTTAATGTTGCACTTACCGTGGTTCCTTCAAACTTCGTTTTTACAGATGTACCCGGCCAGTAAAGTTGAGTAGCCCCCGAGCTGTCTTTTTCTACCCTTCCTGTATAAGCTGCGTAATCGGTGCGGTTATCTGCAATATGTGTTTGCGCCATGTGGCCGGTATTGCATGCAAGCAATACAACCGCCGCCGTGCTCAAATTTTTAAATGAAACACGCATTACTCCTTTTTTAATTTTTCTCCTGCAATTATGCTGAATGTTCCCCAGGTTACATTTCGTTTAATGGTTTTCCACTCCTTCACTTCATAGCAGGCCAGGAAGCGAATAACATGCCCCGGCGGACAATCTTCCGAAATATGTATAAGAGAGGAAAGTGCGTATCCATCGCCCCATTTATCGGGTTGCAGGTCGTCGTGAATTCTTTCTGCATCAATATATGGGTCATCATAAAATAATTTGGTGCGGTGACTGTATTGATAAATCATTACCGTTTCACCCGGCTGGGCTATATTGTTGCCATTGCCACTGCCATAAATTTCACTGTCACCATCGTCGATACCAATCTCTGTAAACTCCGGTACGTCGTACATTACCAGGGCGTCAAACTCGTCTTTCCAGGTATTGCCATTGTTATCGGTAATAGCCAGATTAAAGCGTATATAAGGACTACCGCCATTGGCGGGAGGAATATTTGCTGCGGTAATATTGAAACTGCTATTGATCCAAATCGCTTCACCACTTTCTATTTTTCCCGCATCAACAGCAGGGTTTTCAATTTTCACGCCCGGTGTAGTTGAGGAAAGTACAACTTTTAGTTTCTTACCCACGCTGCCACCCCTGTTCAACAAACAAAGTTGCAATGCACAACGCTTATTGTGATCCAGGAACAGTCTCTTATTATTCACTTTATATGAGGCAAAAACAATTTCTGCAGGACCACCGTTTTCATAAATACCGAAAATATGTTCCTGGTGGTTGACAGCAATATTGATGCGGCCTTCTTTATCACTCATTATCGTGCTTGTTTTTTTAACCTTCTCAGCGTTATTATAATCCAATAAGGCATAGTGGGTGTTGGGCTTGTAGATCGGTGCTGTTTTAATATGCATGTCTACGCCGGGAACAGGTATGCCATCGGGTTGCCATTTCCTGGTAAGGGTGGTTAACCCACCCTTTGTTACGCCGTGCAGTTCAATAAACCCCGGTGTATTAAGATTACTGGTTACCTGGTATCCCCACACTTCGAATTCAGGATAAAGGTCGGCATGATGCCAGCGCGGGGGCATAGAATCCGGATTTTGAAAAGCTTCCACAACAAATTCAAAAGCATCTTCAAATTCAGCGGAAGATATGCTATGCCCTCCGGCATACGTCTGGTAGGAGTAGTTGAGGTTAAGCTCCCGTAAAGCGCCTCCATGTACTTCATTATTCAGGTGCACCAACTCTTCGCCAGCGGTTCCATTTTGAAAGCGTGTTTTTATACCATACAGGTTTTTGAACATGTACCTATGCTGATAAAGCGTATGGTTGGACGGATAACCCACAAAGAACTCCGGTGAGCCCCTGGAAGATACCGCTGCACCTACCATTTGTGGATATTTTCCCGCGAGGTAAAATGACATGAATCCACCCATGCTATGCCCGATAAGGGCACGCTGCGAACGGTTGCTGACAGTACGGTAGATTTTATCGATATGATTAACCAGTTCAGGAAAATAGTCTTTGAACTGAACTTCGTAATTGATATTAGCATGGTAACCGATATTGTAAGGCCGGTCATCTTCCGGCGCAGATCTGCCATTCCATGCCACCAGTATCACCTGTGATTGATTTACCAGTTCAGTAACACCTTCAATATCTAAGCGATGGTCGCCTTTATTTCCATGGAAATAATAAATGACGGGATATTTCTTTGTTGAATCGGTACTGTAGGCTTCAGGTAAAAAAATACGGTAAGGCCTGGTGCGCTTGAATACTTCGCTGTAATGCGATGTATCTGTTTGAGCGATCGCCATTGTATTTCCCGTAACAATGAATAAAAGAAGAAAAGAACGGGCTACCATTAGCCGCCTTATTATAGCCATCATTTTTTTCGTATCATTATTAT
>CAMPJQ010000121.1 GCA_946886925.1 uncultured Terrimonas sp. | reverse complement strand
GTAGTCCATATCGTATTTAAGGCATATTTCGCTTTGTTTAATGCGCATTTCATTAACCGGGAGCGTAAACAACGGGCTGGGAGTTTCACTTTCCTGGAAAGGGATCGCCTCAACCGCGTTGCTGCCAAAAATAGCCAGTTCACGGATGTACTGGTCAAACTGCGCTACCGTCCATGCATCGTAAGAGTTGGCTGTAGTGCGGTATCCCAACTGGTGACCGCGTATAGGATATGCGGGAGCAGAAGCTATATCTGTTTGTTCATCAAGCTGAAGGAAATTATGCCCCATCGTTAAGTTTCTCAGCAACCACCCGGCGCCAAACAGTATACCACGGCTGTCGGCGCCCATGATCCATACTACAGTACCCTTATCGCTAACACTGCTCACTACCCGAAATCCCTCCTTTTTATACTCATCCCCATTTGTACCTTTCCTGGCGGGGATCACCGTGCCCAGCAATTGCTCATCTGATGACAATACCAGGGCAACAACGGCTGTTCTCCTGTTCGGCCAATTGTCGCCATTTTTAAGGACAATGCCGGTGCGTTTGGCAATTTCTTCAGAAAGCACCTGCGAAACGGTAGTTTGCATAGTAGCGGGAACAGACGGAGATACAAGTATTACTGCATTTTTCAATTGCACGGGTTGCGCGGTTGATGAAAAGGCAAAAGCCAGCAGCAGTGTTACAATACAATTTAATTTTGCTAAAGGTCTGTGCATGGGTGCATATGAGTTTTGACGCATGCTTCAAAGAGAAACAAAAAAAACGGATATACTCAAAGGATGCAGACGGTTATTGCTGGTTGGATAAAGGGTGGCTACCTTACAGTAAAAAAATATTACATTTAATACGCTATTGCCAAAATGTACTTTCATATACAAAAGATACGGAGACGATAACATGTCCCTTATTTCTGTATTATATCTCTATTCAAAAAAACAAACCAACTACACACAAGCCATGAAAAGAATAACAACAATTGTTTTTTTGATTGTTTACCCTGCATGCGTTCTGTTGGGGCAAATTGATGAGAAGTTAAAAGAAGATATCCGAAACAGCGGTTATGTGCATAGTCCGTTGCCGCTCGATTACAGTAAATCTTTTGAGTCTTTCGGTCTTACCAAAAAAATCCTGGTTTCTGATATGCTTTGCAATATGGAAGATATGGGCAAATGGTCTCATAAGGGCATTGGTGGTATGTCGTTGACGACTGCAAGAAGTATCGAAGGCCGTCACAGCCTTCGTTTGGTGGCCCCAACTACTTACCCCCAGTTCCTGGGCTGGGGACTGGGCTTTGGTACCTCCCTTGCGAGTTTTGATGTGGGAGGGGTTAACTGGCAGAAATACAACCGCATCAGGTTTTTCATATACCCCGATTGTGAAGGCGCCCGCAGTATTTATCTTAATCTTTACCTGGTTAATGACGGGAAAATAAAAGTACCGGATAAGTACGGACGCGAAGGCTATCACGAAATAAACCTGGTCAACGGCCAATGGAACGAATGTTTTGTGGAGATGCCCGAATTGGCGAGAGATAAGGTCACAGCCTTACAGTTTGCGATTGAAGTTTTTGGAAAGGAACGCACCATGGGCGATTCATTGAAATTTGATATTGATGCCGTTACCCTTGAAACGGTAGAAAATCCCGAAGTGGTGAGCGGATGGGCGCCTGCTGAGAACAGGATCATCTACTCCACTACCGGCTATGGTAATGAAAGCCAAAAAACAGCTATTGTAAGTGTAAAAAAACATGATGGCACTTTCCAGTTGATAGATAATATTTCTAAGGGATTGGTTTACCAGGGAAAGATTTTATCGCAAAAATCCGGAATAGGTTCCTTTGAAACAATTGACTTCAGCGATTTCAAAAAAGAAGGTGAATACTATATTAAAGCAGGAGACATTACAACCAGACCCTTTTACATCAATAAAAACATCTGGGACAATTCGGCGTGGCGTGTGCTGAATTTTATATTTTGTGAGCGCTGCGGTTACCCCGTACCGGGAAAGCATGGTGTTTGCCATACCGACCTTAACGGCGAACACAACGGTAAGCTCTTTGCCATGAATGGCGGCTGGCACGATGCGGCCGATATGTCGCAACAAATAATGCAATCAGGGGAAATTGTACAGTCTTTACTGGAAATGGCGGAAAGCGCCAAAGAAAAGGGCAATACGGCTTTACACCTGCGTTTGATGGAGGAGGCGGAATGGGGAATTGATATGATACTCAAATCCAGGTTTGGAGACGGTTACCGTGCACAAACCTGGGGCACCAACTTGTGGACAGATGGATTCATTGGCACAAAAGATGACTCTACCGGAAGACGCCGTATTCGTGTGCACAACAGGGCTTTTGAAAACTTTGTATTAGCGGGTATAGAGGCTTATGCATCGTTAGTGGAAGAAAAAGATAACATGTTGAAAGAGAACCTGCGAAAAGTAGCTATAGAAGATTTTGCATTTGCCAAACGCCGGTTCGACAGCCTTAGCTTTAACGACCTGAGCAGCATTGGCGGCGGAGGGGATCATGCCGCTATGGCGTCTAACAGCCAGTATATGGCCAATATTTCGTTTGCTTCCAGCATACTTTATAAATTAACAGGTAATGTCTATTACGCCGGTGAGGCCGCAAATGCCATACGTTATACGTTGAGTTGTCAACGGGTGGAGCCACTTAAAGACAAGGATAAACTAAGAGGGTTCTTTTACCGCGACTTAAATAAGAAATCCATTGTTCATTATACACATCAGTCGCGCGACCAGGTATATATGCAGGCCCTGACCATGCTCTGCGAAACGCAGCCCGGTCATGCGGATTATAACAAGTGGAAAGAATCCATCCGGTTATATGGAGACTATTTGAAAACCATCATGCAGTATATTCAGCCTTATGGTATGCTGCCCAGTGGCGTGTACCATATTGACGAGGTAAAGGATTCCATTAATTTTTATAAGGTGCAGGTAGGGATCAGGAGCGGGGCCGCTCAGGATTATAAAGAGCAGTTGGAAAACGGGGTCAGGTTAGATGCAGCGCATTATCTCCGGGTTTTTCCGGTATGGTTTTCTTTTAAAGGCAATGCGGCAGTTCAACTGTCTACCGGTAAGGCAGCAGCGCTATGCGGCAAATTTTTAAAGGATAAAGAACTTATGAATATTGCCGAACAGCAATTGTTCTGGATAGTGGGAAAAAATCCTTTTGGACAATCATTAATCTGGGGAGAGGGCAGTAATTATCCCCAACTCTATACTGCACTGCCCGGTGAAACCGTTGGTGGTATTCCTGTTGGGATGCAGTCGAGGTTTAATGAAGACACACCTTATTGGCCGCAGTTTAACACAGCTACCTATAAAGAATTATGGGGAGCTTCGGCGGCAAAATGGCTATCCCTGATCGCTGAATTTTAAATTTGTGGCTTGTAGTTTACGGTTGCATTTCGCTTCGAATTTCGGATCTTTCGGTTTAGGGTTTTGCCTGCCGGGCACGAATCATCTGTATTTATTTGGTTCTTGCTGTTTATCTTTTGGTGCTTTGCTGTTATCAGGTATGAGTGCGTTACCATCAACGACATTGCATTAGTAATAAAAAATTGAAAGCACTATGAACTTTTCATTTGACAAAGAAATAATACTTGAAAATACTTTCCTATTGGTGAGACCAATTAGTGAGAACGACATTGACAATCTTGTAACAGTCGCTACTAAAGACAAAGACCTGCTTCAATTTTCACCCACACCCATTTACACTAAGGAATTACTTAAAAAATACATAGACAAAGCGGTTGACAACAGGCGAAATAAAAATCGTTATACGTTTATTGTGTTTGATAAAATAAAGAATGCTTTTGCAGGCAGCACCAGCTTTTTAAACATATCAAACGCAGATGACAGGCTTGAAATTGGCGCCACGTGGTATGGCAAAGAGTTTCAAAGAACGGGTTTGAACAGAAACTGCAAATATTTATTGCTGGAATATGCTTTTGAAAACCTTGGGGCTGTAAGAGTTGAATTTAGAACAGACGAAATGAATTTGGCATCAAGAAAAGCAATAGAAAAAATTGGAGCGCAATTTGAAGGGATTCTAAGAAGGCACACGTTACTGTATGACGGATTTAGACGAAATACCGTATGCTATAGTATCTTAAAATCTGAGTGGAGTGACTTAAAGAATCAACCTCCAAACAACAACTCAGTTCAACAGATTAAAAAATAGAATAAAGATGAACATCGCTTTCAAAAGCGTGTTTATCAGATATTTTCATTCGTCTTACCTTTCTTTCACCTCTCACTTTTCACCTCTCACCTTCCCCTAAAACCTGTATCCCAGCGATGCACCGAAACCTATGTTCTTCGATTTGCTTTTATCGGCAGTAACGCCATCTATCTCAGGATTGATTTCCGATAACCCCAACTGAGCGTTTAACTGCAGGCTGAAGCCGCTGTTCAGTTCATATCCTACCAGTACATTGCCTCCAAAATCGAATGGCTTAAGATAATAAAGTCCATTCAGGTAATCGGCAGCGCTCACTTTGTTTTTAAATTTCGCATCCAGTTCTACAGCAGCGTCACCGTTTTTGGTTTTACTTTTGCCCGAAATGCCATAGGCCGCATAGGGTCCTGCGCCCAACAATAATCTTCCGTTGCCCAATTGAGGTTTGAACAAAAGATTCACCGGTAACTCGATATAAGAAATGTTCTGCGTGTATTCGGTATTGTTACTTGTTTTTTTGGCACCTTTAGTGGAATACAATAGCCCGGGCTGTAAATAAAATCCTTCCGAAATAAACAGGTCGGCGTTGATGCCTGCATGAAAGCCGGTTTTAAAATCATTGGTCAGTTTATTGCCCATGAAATCATCACCATAAATTTTTTGCAGGTTAACTCCCGCCCTTATTCCAAGAGAAACGAGCTTAACTTCGTCTTTTTGCGCATAAGCCGCCGTAATGCCTAATACCAATGCCGTTGCTAATACAATGAATTCTTTTTTCATAATGGGTAAATTATTTAGTGGAGCAAAGATATAGGCCACCTGCACACAATAGCTACCCAAAGGATTTTCATTTATTAAGAGAATCTTAAAGTTGGGATGATGAAACAACAAATTGCTTCAATCATTGCAGACCCTTCCTTCGTCAGGGTGACAGGCCACAGGTTCTTTGTTCAGCATTAGCACAAAAGCCCAAACCCACCACTACAGCCTGTCACCCTGACGCAGCTTGCCTACCGGCAGGCCGGGAGGAATTTATACTACGACAATTAATCGTACTGCTATAATAAGTTGGCTTCGCGGAGCCATTCACAACACCTGCATACAAGGGCATTGAATTATCATCTACAAAAAAATGCCAGGCAATAACCTGGCAAGTGTATAAGCAATTTTATGGATTAAAAACTCATATGCGCTGCAGCAATCTGGCTGGCAGTAAAAAAACCGACTTAATAATGGATAGCACACCATCCACAGCTATACCCAGCAAACGAAACGGAAGCAACAGCAGCCATACTATTGGATACAGTACAATGGCAAGTATAGCCAGCGGCGCACAAAGCACCAGCAGTATTAACCAAAGCAAAAATGTAAACATAACAGGTTTATTTTATTACTAACCACTTACTACGTACCACTTATTACTATATCGCTAAAGATACCAGCGAAGCGTCCTTGGTTTCCAGGAGGGAGCTACCCATCAAAAATTCATCTACTTTCCTGGCGCATTCCCGCCCTTCGCTTATTGCCCATACCACCAGCGACTGGCCACGGCGCATATCACCTGCAGTAAACACCTTAGGTATATTGGTTTGATAAGCGCGCTCGGAAGCTTTTACATTACCCCGTTCATCGTATTCCACTTCAATTTCATCAAGCAGGCCTTCGTGCTGGGGATGAACAAATCCCATTGCCAGCAGGGTAAGCTCACAGGGAATTTCTCTTTCTGTACCGGCCACTTCCACAAACCGGGAAGGTCTCTGATCATCCGAAAATTTCCATTCCAGGTCAACTATTTTTAATGCTCTCAGGTTACCTTTGTCATCTCCCATAAATTCTTTTGTAGCAATTGCCCATCGCCTTTCGGCGCCTTCTTCATGCGAGGAAGATGTTTTTAATATAAGTGGATAAGTAGGCCAGGGCATAAATGGTGTACGATCGTCCGGGGGCTTGGGCATCAGTTCAAATTGTGTAACGGATGCCGCGCCATGCCTGTTGGATGTGCCAACACAGTCGCTGCCTGTATCTCCGCCACCAATAACTACTACATTTTTACCGGTAGCTTTTATTTCTTCTTTGAGGATATTGCTTTCAATTGAAGCATTCGCCAATGGATCTTTCTTTGCATTGCGCTTGTTTTGCTGTTTTAAAAACTGCATGGCGAAATACACCCCTTTCAGGTGATTACCGGGTATAGGCAGATCCCTTGGTTTGGTAGAACCTCCGGCGAGCACAATAGCCTGGTATTCGCGCAGAAGGTCATTGATGCTTACGTTCACTCCTACATTCGCATTGTACCTGAACTCAACGCCCTCCTGTTCCATGATCTCAATACGGCGGTCAACCACCCATTTCTCTAATTTAAAATCGGGTATGCCATACCGCAATAGTCCGCCGGCGGCATCATCTCTTTCAAAAACAGTAACCAGGTGACCCGCATAATTCAATTGTGCCGCTGCTGCCATGCCCGCAGGACCCGAACCAATAACCGCTATTTTTTTTCCTGTGCGGATATTTGGTTTGCGTGGCTGTACAAAACCTTTTTCAAATGCTATTTCAATAATATGTCTTTCGATTTCTTCAATAGTAACTGCAGGCTGGTTAATGCCCAATACACAGGCACTTTCACAAGGAGCAGGACAGATGCGTCCCGTAAATTCAGGGAAATTATTAGTTGATGTAAGTATATCATATGCTTCGCGCCAGCTTTTGCGATATACTGCATCATTAAACTCGGGAATAAGATTCCCCAAAGGACAGCCGTTGTGACTATGGCAAAAAGGTACCCCGCAATTCATGCAGCGTGAAGCCTGGTTTACCAGTTTTTGCTCAGAAAAGCGATCAATGAACTCATTGTAGTTTTTTAATCGTTCTGCTACTGGTTTTTTTCCCGGCAGTTCACGCGTAAATTCTTTAAACCCTGTTGGCTTACCCATTGTACTAATTACTGCATTATGAGATTAACAATATTTATTTTCCGGTCCTGAAGTCCGTTATCTTTTTTCAACTTTAACTTTTGCTTTTTGAACCGCGTTTTTATAATCTTTGGGATATACTTTTATAAAATTCTTTAACTGGTTGTCAAAATCATCGAGTATGAATTTGGCAACCGCGCTTCCGGTAAAAGCATAGTGCCGGGTTATCATGTCATATAACTCTTCCGACTCGCCATTGATGACAGGATCCAGATCAATCATTTCGGGGTTGCAATTTTCTGCAAACTGTCCTTTTACGTCGTAAACATATGCAATGCCGCCGCTCATACCTGCAGCAAAATTTCTGCCGGTATCTCCCAGTATCACTA
>CAMPJQ010000120.1 GCA_946886925.1 uncultured Terrimonas sp. | reverse complement strand
AGCTTTTTATACATGCAGATGCCTGTCTCGATTTCTCCTGCAGCATATGCCAAAAGATGGAGTGTACTGTAAGGCAGCATCCATTTGAAAGAAGAATAGAATGGACCATTGATAACATATCCCGCAATACACGTCATATGGCGGAGCGTTGATGCAATGCGACCTGCTATCACCTGTCAGCATTCAGCTATCATCAGGCACTCATTACTTACCAGGCAAACAATATACACCGGATCGTTATTTGCTTACCGCTCATAACCTGTGCCTGATAATGAAAATATTATTTTACATTAGCGCAAAAATTTTTATTCATGGCTGCACAAAAAAAAGGAATAGCTATTACGGAAGACTGGACAGTGGTGATACTGGGCTTTGCACTTATTCTTCTGGCTATCGCAGGATTATACTTCCCATTACCGGCTTTTAAATGGAGCAATACAGATCAATTATTCAGTAACGTATTCTCAGGGCATAATCTCACAGAGATAGGTCTTCAGTTTTTAATTACGTTCGTTATCGCTGTAGCGGGTACCTGGCTAACGGGGAGGTCTATACGAAACCTTGTATACGTATTTCCTATAGTTTTTGTGCTTACCGTCATCGCCCTGGTAATAACGGGCAATAAAACAATGAACGACCTTAATCTCGAATCGGTAATCTTTAGCCTCGCTATCGGGCTGCTGATTGGCAACACCATGAAACTGCCCAACTGGTTCAGGGAAACACTAACCACTGAAATGTTTGTAAAGATCGGCCTTGTGCTGCTGGGCACTGCTATTATTTTTTCGGATGTGCTGAAAGCCGGCTCCAAAGGGCTGTTACAGGCCGTTATTGTGGTATTGGCCGTATGGTATTTTGCATTCTGGATCTGCAAAAAGCTAAAAATTGATGCAGAACTGGGCATGATGCTTTCCAGCGCTGTATCCATTTGTGGTGTATCGGCTGCCATCGCTACTTCAGGCGCTATAAAAGGCGATCCTAAAAAGCTGTCGTATATCGTTTCACTGGTACTGATCACCGCTATTCCTATGATGATCTTCATGCCTTATATTGCGTTGTATTTTGGTTTCCCGGAAGCGGTAACCGGCGCCTGGCTGGGCGGAACAATTGATACCACCGGCGCTGTAGTAGCTTCAGGGACGCTGGTTGGAGAAGAAGCTTTAAAGATCAGCACCATTGTAAAATTTTCGCAGAATGTATTATTAGGACTGGCTGCTTTCGCCATATCCGTTTACTGGACGTACTCCAAAAAAAACAATATTCCGGGCGTTGACCAGAAGCCCACATTAGGACTAATATGGGAACGCTTTCCAAAATTTGTAGTAGGTTTTGTAGCCGCATCGCTGCTCTTTTCTTTTATAATAGATCCATCGGTAGTTGCAACAGTTAAAGCACCACTGAAAAATATTCAAACACTTTGGTTTTCCCTCGCCTTTACCAGCATTGGACTGGAAACCAATTTCAGGGATCTGTTCCAAAACAATAACCGCAAACCACTGTATGCATTCCTGATCGCGCAGTTTTTCAATATCATTTTTACTTTAATTATTGCCATGATATTGTTTGGGTAGGAGCTGTCGGCTTTCGGCTATCAGCTATCGGCTTTCAGCAAATATTATCAACAAACTGAATTTTTATACTGCTCATAGCTGATCGCTGACAGCCTTCTTCGGATTTCGAGCTTCTTTCTTCGGATTTGAGATTTATCCGCCCGGCGGACAGGCCTGCCGCCGGTAGACAAGTTTGGTTCTTGTGATTTGGTTCTTGGTTCTTTGTATTCGCTCCGTATTTCCTATATTTATCCCTCAAATTTAAACCCTTCTATATCATGGATACCAGGAGAGACTTTATTAAAAAAGCGGCATTATTATCCGGCGGCGCCGGCGTATTAAGCGGATTACCGCCTTCCATTCAGAAAGCATTTGCTATTAACCCGGAAGCGGGCTCTACTTATCTTGATGCGGAACATATTGTTTTTTTGATGCAGGAGAACCGGTCCTTTGACCACTGCTACGGTACACTGCAGGGCGTTCGCGGCTTTAATGATCCCCGCGCTATTCCATTGCCCAACAAAAACAAAGTATGGCTGCAATCCAATGCTGCCGGTGAAACGTATGCACCTTTTCGTTTAAACATAAAAGAAAGCAACATTACCTGGCTGGGGTCGCTGCCGCACGGCTGGAGTGACATGACGGACGCCAGGAATGAAGGAAAACACGATAAATGGTTAGACTCCAAAAAATCAGGGCATAAGGAAGTGAGAGATATGCCATTAACCATGGGCCATTTTAACCGCCAGGATATTCCTTTCTATTACGCGCTTGCCGATGCCTTTACCGTTTGTGATCAGCATTTCTGTGGTTCATTAACCGGTACAACGCCCAACAGGCTGTATTTTTGGACAGGGACCATCCGTGAAAAACACGATGAAAATGTACAGGCCAATGTATATAATTCCGATGTTACCTACGACAGGGAAGCATCCTGGAAAACATTCCCGGAATACCTCGAAGAAAACAATATACCCTGGAGAATATATCAGAATGAGCTAAGCGTGGAAACCGGGTTTGAAGGAGAGGAGGAAGACTGGCTGGCTAATTTTACCGACAATCCCATTGAATGGTTTTCGCAGTTTAAAGTGCGGTTTTCACCACAGCACATCAGGCACATGAAAAAAATGGAAGAGGTATTGCCTGCTATAATAAAAGAACTGGAAGAAAAAATAACAGCATTGCCTGAATCCGACAATGATCGCCCGCAACTTTTGAAAGACCTGAACAGAAAAAAAGCGATGCTGACCCGTGCAAGAAAAGATTCGGAAGAATATAACCTGGAAGCATACAACAAATTGTCGGAGTGGCATAAAAATTTGCATGAAAAGGCATTTACCGATAACCGGAATGATCCCGATTACCGCCACCTTACAGATATCACCTATACTGAAAACAATACGGAGCGCAAAATGGAAATTCCAAAGGGTGATGTGTTGCACCAGTTCAGAGCCGATGTGGAAAATGGTAAATTACCTACCGTGTCGTGGATTGTGGCGCCCTGCCGTTTTTCCGATCATCCGGGTTCACCTTGGTATGGCGCCTGGTATTTAAGTGAAGTGATAGATATTCTTACAAAGAATCCCGAGGTATGGAAAAAAACCATTTTTGTGCTGAATTACGATGAAAATGACGGGTATTTTGATCATGTGCCTCCTTTTGTGCCGCCTGATCCTTATAAAGAAAACAGAGGTTTGGTATCGGCCGGAATAGATACCAAAACAGAATACCTGAACCGCAGCCAGCAATGGATGAAAGACAAAGCGGCAAGCAAGGGCGACCGTGAGGGCCCCATTGGTTTGGGTTTTCGTGTACCCTTAGTAGTGGCCTCACCCTGGAGCCGTGGCGGATTTGTAAATTCGGAAGTATTTGATCTTACATCTCCTATCCAGTTCCTGGAACATTTTTTATCGAAAAAAACAGGTAAGAAAATAGAGAACAGCAATCTCACCCAATGGCGCCGAACGGTTTCCGGAGATCTCACCTCCGTATTCAGGCCATACAATGGTGAAGCCATACCCGTGCCAAACCCGGTTGACAGAATTCCATTTTTAGAAAGCATTCATAAAGCACAGTTCAAAGCGCTGCCTTCCGGCTTTAAAAATCTCAGCGCTTCTGATATAGAACAGATCAATAAAGACGCTTACGCCTCACCATGGATGCCGCAGCAGGAAAAAGGAACAAGACCCGCCACGCCGTTGCCCTACCAGTTGTATGCAGACGGAAAGATTAGCGATGACGGTCACTCCTTTAAAATAAAATTCGAAGCAAGGAACGAAGTATTTGGCGCCTCTGCTGCCGGTTCGCCATTTAATGTATATACACCCGGTAAGGATACTGCACCCCGCAATTATGCGGTAAAAGCAGGCGGCCAGCTCATTGACGCATGGACATTGCCATCAAATGAAAACTACCATCTGCAGGTATACGGTCCTAATGGCTTCTTCCGAGAGTTTTTGGGCAATGGCAACGATCCTGCATTAGATATTGCTTTGGAATACCAGCGTGCTGCAGCGGCCAAAAAATCGCTTACCGGAAATGTGGAAATAAAACTCAGAAACACCGGCAAGCAAAAATTAACCGTAGAAGTAACAGACAATGCTTATAAAGGCAAAGCACAAACGAAAGTCATCAACCCTGGCATGCAGGCAAGCGTCATGGTTGAACTATCTAAGAGTTCCGGCTGGTACGATCTGAGCGTGAAAGTAAAAGGACAAAATGATTTTGAAAAAAGATATGCCGGCAGGGTGGAAACAGGCAGGACAAGCATTACGGATCCGCTAATGGGAAGAGTGGTGTGATGGGGGAGATATGAGAAGAGAGAAGTGAAAGGGGAGTAGAGAGGAAAGGAAGAGTGAATGCTGACACTCTTGTGTTATTTTGCTAATGACTGAAAGCGACCGCTGAACGCAGAAGTGAGAAGAGAGAGAGGGGTGATCCGTGTTGTTTTAATTTTCTCCCCGATGGAGTCTTCACAGCCTGGAAAATTGTGAGGAGCGTGAGACCCCGTTGAATAGAAGGATTATTTTCTCAGCGCCAGGGTCTTGGCCAGCCCACAAAGGCTTTTGATGAAGACCCCGGCGCGACTTTCTGAACACGGTAGTTTGTAAAGGACAGGGATGGATTGTAATTAACTTCACCAGCCTGGAACTCAACCGCAAAAAAAGATCATTGACAAGGGAACATTTTTCGAATACCCTGTATGAAGCTAATGGGGGTATAGCCCAACTCCCTTTCCGCCTTATCAATTATAAAACCCGTTTTTAATGGCCGCCGCGCAGGCTGGGTAAATACGGAAGCGTCTACTTTTTCCATTAGTGTTTTGTTCAGCCCAAAATAATCAGCAACCTGAACTGCCATTTGGTAGGGCGTAAGTATTTCCTTCCCCGAGAGATGATATACTCCCGTGGCGTTTTTTTCTATGATCAATTGCACGCCGCGGGCAAGGTCTTCTACATAAGTAGGGGTACGAACCTGGTCGCTTACCACTTTTACAGGGTTTTCTTTTTCAAGATTTTCCTTTACCCAGGTTACGATGTTGCTCCTGGTGCCGGCTAATATATTTCCATATACCAGTACGGTTCGCACAATTGCCCAGTTGGTTTTACTTTGCCGAACGATTTCCTCCGCAGCCAGTTTGGTCTCTCCATAATAATTAACAGGCGCCGGCTTATCTGTTTCGCGGTAGGGACCGTCATCACCACTAAAAATGAAATCGGTTGAAATGTGTATCATCTTTGCGTTCACGGCCACTGCCGCATCAGTAATATACCGGGTGGCATTTGTATTGATGTCATAGCACTCTTCTCTGTTCAGCTCGCAGGTATCGGGCTGGGCCATGGCAGCGGCATGAACGATTACATCGGGGCGGATTTCTGCTACGCACTTCAATACACTCCTTTTATCCGTAATATCAAGGTCAATATAAGCGTGTGGTTTATTGTTTGCCGGAAGCCTGCATACTCCTCTGCCGGTAGCAATTACTTCATGCCCGGCGCCTGCAAGCTGTTTCACCGCATATTGTCCTAAAAGACCGTTGGCTCCGGTAATTAAAATCTTCATTATAAGCGTATAAGTCCACAATTTACAAAATCATCAAACCTTTAATCTAAAATTGGGAAATGATTGTAATTATGTACTTTTGACGCTTCTTTAAAATGATATAGAAAATTTTGTAATAATTGCACTTGCCCTTTGAATGATTTTTAATCATTTCAGACAAGTTTTAAACGAATGGAAAAGAAAGTTTCTAAAATCGGGGTATTAACTTCAGGAGGAGACGCCCCGGGTATGAATGCAGCGATACGTGCTGTGGTACGTACCGGCTTATATTACGGATTAGATGTATTTGGCATTATGCGCGGGTATGCGGGAATGATAGAGAATGATATTTTTAAGATGGAAACGCGCAGTGTGGCCAACATCATTCAAAGAGGAGGCACTATTCTTAAAACGGCAAGATGCAAGGAATTCTTTGAACCCGCCGGGAGAAAAAAAGCCTACGAGAATCTTAAAAAGCTGGGCATCAACGGCCTGGTAATAATAGGCGGGGACGGCTCTTTCAGAGGTGCGCAGATATTCTCCAACGAATTTGATATTCCCTGCATTGGCTTACCGGGCACGATTGATAAAGACATTGCCGGTACCGACTTTACCATAGGCTTCGATACCGCTGTAAATACCGCTGTAGAAGCCATAGATAAAATACGGGACACAGCCGATGCGCACGACAGGTTATTTATCATTGAAGTGATGGGGAGAGATTCCGGTTATATTGCTTTACACAGCGGTATAGCTACCGGCGCCGAAAACATCCTGATCCCCGAGCGTATAACAGACATCAACGAAGTAATTGATTCCTTACAGGAAAAAGAAAAAAGGAAGAAATTAGTGAACCTGCTGGTGGTAGCGGAAGGGAGTGAACTGGGAGGAGCCAATGAAATAGCCAAAGTGGTAAAGGGCAAAATGCCCAATGCCGATATAAAAGTTTGTATTCTCGGGCATATACAGCGCGGCGGATCGCCTTCCTGCCTCGACAGACTGATCGCCAGCCGAATGGGCTATGCGGCAGTAGAATGCCTGATGACTGGCAAAGACGTAAACACTATGATTGGGATTGTAAACAATCAGTTGCATTATACCCCTTTGGACCAGGCAGTAAAGGCAGAACGAACAATAGATTACGAATGGCTGAAAATTGTGAAGATACTGGCTTCGTAGAAATTATGAAATGTTTGAGGTACAATTAAGTACCCTTGTCTTACGTTCCATACCCTATATCAAAATAAAATCATTGTAATAATATGTCAAAAAATATTACCAAATATCTGTATGAAGAAATGGATAAACAAGCAGGTCTTGAACATACATTTCACCGTACAAAGATTGTTGCTACTGTTGGACCAGCCTGTGATACGTATGAAAAATTACTGGACCTGGTAAAAGCGGGGGTAAATGTATTCCGCTTAAACTTTTCACACGGGGCGCATGAAGACAAATTGGCCATCATCGGGCATATCAGAAAGATCAATGATAAAGAACCTTATAATATCTGTATTTTAGGCGACCTGCAGGGGCCAAAGCTGAGGGTAGGCGAAATTGAAAATGGTTCATTGCCCGTAAGTGTTGGCGACATTCTCACTTTCACCAACGAAAAATGTATTGGCACCAAAGAAAAAATATATGTTTCCTATCCCAATCTTGCGGGCGATGTGGAAGTAGGTAACAAAATTTTGATAGATGATGGGAAATTAGAAGTGCAGGTTACGGAGATCACAGAAAAGGGAGATGTGAAAGTAGTGGTTACGATGCCCGGTGTACTGTTATCCAAAAAGGGAGTAAACCTGCCTGATACGAAAATTTCATTACCGGCGCTAACCGAAAAAGATCTTGCCGATCTGGATTTTATGATTGAACATGCACTGGACTGGGTGGCGCTTTCTTTTGTGAGAAAAGTTGATGATCTTAAGATCATAAG
>CAMPJQ010000119.1 GCA_946886925.1 uncultured Terrimonas sp. | reverse complement strand
GTAATGGTACCGCCGGAAGATGCAGATGATTTAACACAACTGCTCAATAATATCCGGAAGGAAAAGGATTTAAATAATGCTGCAACAAGAGAGCTGGTTTTTTCTTATCTCAAAATTTTCCTGGTAAAATTAACCCGGCTTAAAACCATGCAAAACACACCTGTGGTTTCCAGAAAAAATTTACCGGTAGATGCAGAACGGCTGATAGCCGTTATCAATGAAAACTTTATAAAGCAGCATAAACCTTCTTTTTATGCCAATGCCATGCACCTTAGTGTAAAAGCATTGGGTAATTATTGCAGATTATATTTTAAAAAGAATATATCTGCATTAATTAATGAAAAATTATTGTTGAAGGCCAAATGGGAATTGCTGCATACCAATAGCCAGGTTAAATCAATAGCGGATGCCCTATGCTTTAAGGATGAATACTATTTCAGCCGTTTTTTTAAAAAACACATTGGTGTGTCTCCAAAGCACTTCAGGGAAGCGGAGTGGCAGATGCGCAAAGGATACCTGCCTGTTCCGGAAGAGGTGGACGAAACTATTGTTTAACTTTGCAATAAACCATTTATAGGATAGATGCAAAAGCCGGATCCGGTAGTATGGAATAATGATATATATGAAAATATAGTGTTGCAAAGCAGGATGGAGCAGGACATGCAATAATGCAGTAAAATGTAATTTGCCTTAAAATAAGCTGGGGTGGATTGATGGTTTTTAGTGTGATGTTAAATGTGAATCGCCCCTTGCAATGACCTAAATGGTTGCGAAATTTTTTTTAGGACAACCCTTTTATAGTTATTATTGAATAAAAGCAACGATTGAATATTCAAGATCATGAAGCGAAAGAATGCCATAAAAAAGAAATCAACCCGCTTTCTTACTACCCGCAACATAGGATTAGCTCTTTTATTGCTCCTTGTAGCCGCAATTATAAATCCCGTTATCGGTAAGGACACAGAAATTGCCGCCGGCACACCTTTTTGGGTCTGGTCTTTCCTGGGAAGATTGCATCCTTTAATTGTGCATTTCCCGATCGGGTTGCTGGTTGTGGCCTGGTTAATGGAGTTACTGGTTTGGAAAAGAAAGTCGAATGATTTTGGTCCGGCCATCAGGGTGTTAATGGTTATTGGAACCATCTCATCGGTTATCGCTGTTGTATTCGGCCTCTTGCTGATTAATACAGAAGAATATGGCGGAGATATACTGCCGCTTCACCAGTGGACAGGTATTGCTACTATGGTATTGGCAGCCATCACCACTTATGCCTATTTCCGGAAGTCGCGGCGCATGCAAAAGCTTTTGCTTACACTAACAGTGGTGGGTGTAACAGTAGCCGGGCATTATGGTGCATCTATAACGCATGGTGAAGATTATCTTACAAGCGTATTACCCTCTGCTCAGCCGGATGTTGCCACCAATCAGCCCACATTTGTATTGGCCAATCAAACAGGCCCTTTAAATGAAACACAGGTGCAGGAACTGAACCTGCAAATCCGTTCTATTTTTGCGCATAGCTGCACCAATTGTCATGGAGAGGCTAAGCAAAAAGGTGATTTAAGACTTGATTCAAAAGAGGCGATTTTAAAAGGAGGAGAAGATGGTATTGTGCTTGTACCTGGTGATCCGGAAAAAAGTGAACTGATCAGGAGAATTAAATTGCCCCGTAATCATAAAGAGGCCATGCCTTCCAAAGGAAAGGCACTGACCCCGCAGGAAATAGCTACCATTGAATATTGGGTTAAACAAGGCGCTCCATGGCCAACCGGCGAATTGAAAAGTATTTTTCGTGTGGCAGCACTGGAGCCCCGCATGCCTGAAATTCCTGCCGCCACCGGCGACATAGTAAGCCCGGTTGATCTTTTTGTGAACGACTATTTTAAAAAACATAAGGTTGAATGGGATAAAAAGGTAGATGACCGCACTTACATACGCAGGGTATATTTGGATGTAATTGGCCTTGTACCTGCCGCAGATAGTATAGATGCTTTTATAAACGATACCCGTCCTGATAAACGTGAAATTTTGGTGAGCAATCTGCTCAGCCGCAATAGCGACTATGCACAGCATTGGCTTACTTTCTGGAATGATGCGTTACGCAATGATTACAGCGGAACGGGTTATATAACAGGCGGACGTTACGATATTACAGAGTGGTTGTACAGTTCACTGCGTGACAATAAGCCATATAATATTTTTGTAAAAGAGTTGATCAGCCCCACCGAGGACTCAAAGGGTTTTATAGCGGGTATTAAATGGCGTGGAACCATTAATGCCAGTCAGAGAACGGAAATGCAGGCGGCCCAGAACGTGTCTCAGGTTTTCCTGGGACTCAATTTAAAATGCGCTTCCTGCCACAATAGCTTTGTGAGCGACTGGAAATTGGAAGACGCGTATGCCTTCGCCAATATATTTGCCGACAGTGCACTGGAGATTAACCGTTGCGATAAACCCACCGGCAAAATGGCCCCCACCCGTATGCTGTATAAAGAGCTGGGAGAAATAGACTCCAACGCGATCCCACAGGAGAAATTAAAACAATTGGCCGAATACCTGGTGCAGCCTAAAGACGGCAGATTGTACCGAACCCTCGTTAACCGTGTATGGGCCCAATTGATGGGACGTGGTATTGTAGAACCCGTGGATGTAATGGATAATGAACCCTGGAGCCAGGACCTGCTGGACTGGCTGGCATCCGACTTTGTGGCAACAGGTTACGATGTGAAAAAGCTCATCTATAAAATACTAACTTCAAAAACCTATCAACTGCCATCGGTGGGTATAAAAGAAGCAGAACTGATCGTTGCACCGGATTATGTATTTACCGGTATGCTGCGCCGGCGGCTAACCGCAGAACAATTTACCGATGCGGTAAGTAAGGCTATTCAGCCGGTTTATGGCGACAGCGCTATAGTATATAAATTATTGCCGGAAGATGTTAAAACCGACATTCGCTTTCCACGGGCATCCCTCGTTAAAAACGATGCATATCTTACAGCGCTCGGCCGGCCCAACCGCGAAACCGTTTCTACCAGCCGCCTCTCACAGGCCAATTTGCTGCAGGCACTTGAGCTTACCAATGGCGACCGTTTTAACAACGCGGTAAAGCGGGCAGCGGTAAAATGGAAACAGGAATATCCCGATCCGCAAAAAATGGTAACTGAAATATACAGGAGTACATTGGGAAGACCGCCGGCTTCCGATGAGCAGTCCGTTGCGCTGAAAGTATTGGGCAAAACACCTACCGAGGCTGCCGTGCAGGACTTTTTGTGGGCAATGACATTACACCCCGAATTTCAGTTGATCTATTAAAAGAAATTGTTCCTGGGGATAGACCACGGTTAGTGTAACAATATTAGTAGTTCATTTCAAAATACGCAGATCATGAAAGCCAATTGGAACAGAAGAGATTTTATTAAAAAATCAAGTGCAGCCACCCTTGCTGCTTTGGCAGCGGGCGCCCCTGTAGCGGGTTTGCTGAGCGGATGTGGCAAAGGGAAAAAAATTGCTGCTGATACTTCTGCCGATACCGTAATACTATTGTGGTTAGCGGGTGGAATGGCGCATACAGAAACTTTTGATCCCAAAAGATATACGCCTTATGAAAAGGGGCTGGAAGGCAACCGTGTGCTGAGCACTTTCAAATCTTTGCCTACGGCTTTAGATGGTATCCAGTTTTCCGATGGACTGCAATCCATAGGCAGTGTAATGGATAAAGGCACTTTGATCCGGTCGTACGTTGCTGCCGATATGGGGCATATTCTTCATTCAAGGCACCAATACCACTGGCATACCTGTTATGAGCCGCCTCAAACCGTTGCCGCACCGCATATTGGTGCATGGATCGCGAAAGAATTAGGCCCTAAAAACCAGGTGATCCCAGCCTTTATTGATATTGGACAACGGATGACCGTTGGCGAAGCAGAAGAACTAAAAGCTTTTCATACTGCCGGTTTTTTAGGCAATGAATTTGGCCCGTTTTTAATCCCCGACCCCAGCCAGGGGCTGGAAAGTGTACGTCCGCCTGTAGGCATGGATGCCAAACGTTTTGAACGACGCAACCAGTTGTATAACGACCTGATCAGCAAAAGCGCTATAGGCGACCTGGGAAGCGACTATCAGAAAGAATCGCTTAAAAGATCCATGGAACAGGCCTATATGCTGCTCAATTCGCCCGAGGCAAAAGCTTTTGACCTAAGCTTAGAACCCAAAGAAGTGTACGATGTGTATAATACAGGTCGTTTTGGATTGGGTTGCTTGCTGGCAAGGCGGCTTACAGAGCAGGGCGCAAGGTTTATTAGTGTTACTACCGAGTACGAGCCTTTTAAAGGATTTGATACCCATGAAAACGGGCATACCCGCATGGTGGATATGAAAAAAATGGTAGATGGGCCTATTGCCCAACTGGTAAAAGATTTGGATAAGAGCGGCCACCTGGATCGTACTATGATAATCTTGGCCAGTGAGTTTAGCAGGGATATGATGGTGGAAGGACGGCCGGATGCCAAAGTAAAAGAGCAGGTAAACCAGCCCGATATTTTGAACGACATGAAATTTTACGGCATGCACCGTCATTTTACGGATGGCTGCTCCATACTGATGTTTGGCGGTGGCATCAAAAAAGGATTTGTATATGGTAAAACTGCCGATGAACGCCCCTGCAAAACGATTGAGAATCCAATAAAAATAGACCAGATCCATCAAACCATTTACCATGCCCTGGGCATACCGCCCGATACGAACTATGTAGTGGAAAAGAGACCGTTCTATACTACGCCCGATGGTGATGGTAAGGTAGCAAAGGAACTGCTGATAAAAGCGTAACGGATAACCTGCCGTTTGTAAATGCCGAAGCATGAGGCATCAGCTTGCACTATAATTGTTCGTTGCTTCATTACATGCTGCTGCAGGTGCTTCCGTTGTGCCTGTGGCAACAGTAGTAACGTTGGCGGGCACCTGCAACAAGGCCCGGTCAAACAACCTGCAGCCTGTCACACTCACGAAGGAAGGAACCCTTCACGCTGACGAGGGAAGCGTCTGGATTAATGTAACAAATGGAATGCTTTGCACAGATGCTTCATTCGAAATGACAAGCCACCCAGTACTACTATGATTTGTTAGGAAGTTCAGCAGTATTTATATTCCCCAGGCATTTCTGCTATAGGAAATCATGGATATTATTCCCTTCGCCGCGCTTTGCATCGCCAGTACCTGAACCAATATGCACAGGAACAGACAACAACTACAGTATATCTTAAAGACTGTTTGAAAGGATTTTATATACCCCCTGCTTTTACTCCCAATAACGCTGTGCTGAATGATGTATTTAAACCTGTGATCGGTGCATACTAATAAGCTATGCGTTTGCTATTTACAACGGCTGGGGGTAAATTGTATTTACTCCAAAAAATATTCATACCGGCTTGGATGGAATAGCCAGGGCAATCAGCAAAATACAGGGACTTTTATCCGGACCTGTACATGGCTAACGGAAGGCAATGAAAAAAAATCAGCAAAAGGAAAGGTATTGTTAGTCAGGTAATGTATACCTTGCTCTATCCTTATACAAACAACCAGGTAATATCTATATTTAAAGGACTCCTTTATATTTGCAATGCTGCCATTTCAGCCATTCAACAACATTTATATATGAACAAATATCTCCTGCCAGCGTGCATCGCGCTGAACATGCTCTGTATTGCAGCATCCGCCCAAACCGGCAACAAAAAAAAGAATATTTCGGTAATTGCCTATTATGCAGGAAGAGCCGACAGGATTGACAGCTTTGAAGTAGAAAAGCTCACCCACATCATTTTTTGCTTTTGCCATTTAAAAGGTAATCGGCTACACATCGGCAGTGCACGCGATACCGCCGCCATTCACAAAATGGTTGGCCTCAAAAGCCGCAACCCGGCCCTGAAAGTCATTCTGTCGCTGGGCGGCTGGGGCGGCTGCAAAACCTGCTCGCCCGTGTTTTTAAAAGCAGAGGGAAGAAAAGAGTTTGCCCGGTCTGTAAAAGAAGCCAATGATTATTTTGGTACGGACGGCATTGATCTCGACTGGGAATACCCGGCTATCGAAGGACATCCCGGGCATCCTTTCGATCCGGGAGATAAGCCCGCCTTCACCCAACTGGTAAAAGAACTCCGGAAGCAACTGGGCAAAAAACATGAGATCAGCTTTGCCGCCGGTGGGTTTACTTCGTTTATTGACTCCTCTGTTGAATGGAAAAAAGTGATGAAGATCGTAGATAAAGTAAACCTCATGAGCTACGACCTGGTGAATGGCTATACCACCGTAAGCGGGCATCATACACCGTTGTATTCCACGCCGCAGCAAAAAGAATCCACAGATCATGGAGTGCAGATGATGCTTGCCAAAGGAGTGCCTGCCAATAAAATTGTTGTTGGCGCTGCCTTTTATGCCAGGCTGTACAAAGTAGAGGATACCATTAACAATGGCTTGTACCGGAGTGGCAGGTTTTTAAAGTCCTTGTCTTACAATCGCTATGCCGACTCATTGACTGCCGAAAATGGATTTACCCAATATTGGGACAGCACCGCCCGGGCGCCATATGCCTTTAACCCCCAAAGAAAATTACTGGCTTCCTACGATGATACCCGCTCTGTTCAGCTAAAAACGGAATACGTGCTGAAGCACCAGCTCAATGGTATTATGTTCTGGCAACTGGCAGAAGATAAGTTGAGAGGCGGGTTATTGGATGCTATTGATAAGGCAAAGCGGGAAGAGTAAGTATTCAAGCGACTATATTTGATGCCCGTCCGAATGACGCCAGTTTGAAGGGGCGGGCAAAGCGCGCAAATCAGGCTGCCGGCAGCAGAGGCGCAACGAACGCAAACGAGCGTTACTGAAAAATATAATCAGCATTTTGCACCTCTATCCGCAGTATTCGCTATCGGCACAGCGCTCATATTAGTACCATTGGTCAGCATATATCCTGTCGTTTGTCATGCCGGCCTAAGGAGGCATCTAACCGAAATACGATAGTAATTTGGTAAGGTCTCAACTCGGGGGTTTGGATTCGCATTAAAAGCTCCGTTTTTTATGGTGCTTTCCTTTTCTCCACGCATCGCTGCTGTTAAAAAGCACAAAGCAACAACAGTTTTTATGCTGCCGTTGCTTTGATCAATGTCTTTGTTGGTTTTTAGGACATTGCATTGGATTTCCCGGGTTAAGGGTAGTTCAGGGGTTTCAGGGTACGGTTTGGGTTAAGGCTTCGGTGTTTTTCAGGGTTTTGGATTAAATAGGATCTATTGGATTTGTTACACAAAGTAACGGCCATCTGCACGTTCATAAAATAGAACCTTATACTATTGTTTTGTAATGACAGCAGTTGCCACGCTGTAATAATCGTTACTACGCATACGGAAGATTACTATAGGCCTATGGTATTGCGGTATTGTTCAAAATACCCCAGCTCACATCAGTACAATATAAGCGGCAGAATGCGTAATTTCATTGATCAATCCAGTTTATGCAAAACAAACGCAGGGAATTTTTAAAGTTAACCGGGCTTAC
>CAMPJQ010000118.1 GCA_946886925.1 uncultured Terrimonas sp. | reverse complement strand
GTGATGCCCGAAGCGGAAGAAGTGGATTTTGAGCTGAGGGAAAGCGATGTAAAAATGGAAACCTCGCGGAGCGGTGGCGCAGGCGGACAAAATGTAAATAAAGTAGAGACCAAGGTGATGCTAACGCATATTCCTACCGGCACGGTGGTGATATGCCAGACAGAGCGTTCGCAATTGGGCAACCGCGAAAAAGCCATGCAAATGATGCGTACCCGCCTGTATGAAGAGCAGGTGCGCAAACAGGAAGAAGAGATAGCACGCCATCGTAAAAGCCTTGTGAGTACGGGAGACCGGTCGGCAAAGATCAGGACCTATAATTATCCGCAGGGCAGGGTAACCGACCATCGCATAGGCCTTACCGTATATAATCTTGATGATGTGATGAATGGAAATCTCCAGGAATTTATTGATGCGCTCCAGTTTGCCGAAAACGCAGAAAAGCTTACCCATGAGGGAGTTTGAAGAGTTTGAAATTTATTGTTTGTGGTTTGTAGTGGACAATCCCCTTCGGAGGATTATGATTTGAGATTGTTGCAGGTTATAGGTTACAGGTTTCAAGTTTCAGGGATGAATACTCCTTCTTTTTGTTGATTGCTCATTGCTGACAGCCTGCTTCGGATTTGAAATTTATTTGTTTCTTGTTTTTTATGATTTGGTACTTTGTATTCCTTTCGAATTTAGCGCTTCCGGCTTCGGGCTTTATTTGCCATTAGTTTATTACTTTGCGACTATATATAAAATACAAAGGATGAAAATATTAATTACCGGTACAGCAGGATTTATAGGGTTTCATTTGGCCAACTACCTCATAAACCGGGGAGATGAAGTAGTGGGATTGGATGGCATTAATGATTATTATGATGTTAATCTTAAGTATAACCGCCTGCAAACTGCCGGAATAGACAAAAAGGATATTGAATACAATAAGTTGGTCCCCAGTTCCAAACACAGCAACTACCATTTTATTCAACTGCAATTAGAAGATAAGGGCAACCTGGAAAAATTATTTGCCGGACAGCAATTTGATAAAGTATGTAATCTTGCCGCGCAGGCCGGGGTGCGCTACAGTCTCACCAACCCCGATGCATACCTTAACAGCAATATCGTTGGTTTTCTTAACATCCTGGAATGTTGCCGTCACAATAAGGTAAAGCACTTGGCCTATGCCAGCAGTTCAAGCGTATATGGGCTCAATGCCAAATCGCCTTTCGCTACTTCGGATAATGTAGATCATCCGATTTCCTTATATGCCGCCAGTAAAAAAAGCAATGAGCTTATGGCGCATACTTACAGTCATTTGTTTAAAGTTCCCACTACCGGTCTTCGTTTTTTTACAGTGTATGGCCCATGGGGCAGACCGGATATGGCTTTATTTCTGTTTACCAAAGCTATACTGGAAAATAAACCCATCCAGGTGTTCAATAATGGCGATATGGTAAGAGACTTTACCTATATAGCCGATATTGTAGAAGGAGTAGTAAGAGTAATTGATAACCCTCCGGCAGCTAATCCGTCGTGGGATGCTGCCCACCCCGATCCTTCCACTTCCACGGCGCCTTACAAAGTATATAATATTGGAAACAATAATCCGGTTAGGTTAATGGATTTTATAGAAGCGATAGAAGATGCGCTGGGCAAAAAAGCTGAGAAGGAACTATTGCCTATGCAGCCCGGAGATGTAGCCGCTACCTGTGCCGATGTGGAAGACCTTGTACGCGATCTGCACTATAAGCCGGATACAAAAGTGGGTGAGGGTATAAAAAATTTCATAGAGTGGTACAGGACGTATTATGACGTGAAAAGGTGAAGTGGATGAATAAGGAGGTATATCCCCTTATTTTCCAGGGAGGCAGGGTGCAGTTATGCTAAAGCGCATGGTTTTATGAAATAATTTGCATTTTTTATATAAAATCAATGCTTCGCATCAGCATCAGTAAATGGACAAACCGCAGGCTTTTTAGCGTTCCCGGGGGATACTTTTAAAAAAATTTTGCGCTTTATATGAATACCCTAACTTTGCCGCAGGAAAAGGAACGACAGAAGGGAACGATTCGTTCCCTTCTTCATTTATCAGACTATGAGCAGCGAGGCAACAACAGGGGTTATAGCACAAATGATAACCACATTGCTGGCAGATAACCCCGGCTATTTTTTGGTGGAAATAAAAACAAATCCTGCCAATAATATAAAGGTTTTTCTGGATGCTGACGGGGGCGTATCTATAGACCAATGTGTGAAATACAACCGGGCATTGTATAAACAGATAGAAGAAAGCGGGATTTTCCCTGAAGGTGATTTTTCTCTTGAAGTGTCTTCTCCCGGGCTGGATGAACCACTAAAACTGAAACGTCAGTATATTAAAAATACCGGCAGGAATGTGGAAGTGATCCTGCATGACGGCAGTAAAGTGGAAGGAAAATTGTTAGCGGTAAATGACGCAGATATACAGGTGGAAGAAGTAAAAGGGAAAAACAAGAAAAGAGAAACACTGCAACATACTATACGCATTGATAACATTAAAACAACTAAAATTCAAATTCAATTTTAACGACCCTTGCTGAATGAGAGACAAACTCTTGCTCAGTTGAAGGATAAAAAGCTGTAATATGGCAAGTATCAATCTTATTGAATCCTTTCAGGATTTTAAAGACGCGGAAAATATAGACCGGCCTACGCTTATGAAGGTGCTGGAAGACGTGTTTAAAACCTTACTCCGCAAAAAATACGGTTCGGATGAAAACTTTGATGTAATTGTGAACACGGAAAAAGGGGACCTTGAAATTATTCATCGCAGAACCATAGTCGAAAACGGGCAGGTAGAAAACCCTGTTGCCGAAATTGCATATAGCGATGCTACTAAGATTGAACCTGACTTTGAAGTAGGCGAGGAATTATTCCAGGAAGTGGATATTCTGGATTTTGGCCGTCGCGCTATTTTGGCCGCCAAACAAACCCTGGCAAGCCGTATCAGTGATTTAAAGAAAAATAGCCTGGTTAAAAAATATGCCGACCGTGTTGGCGAAATTATTAGTGCGGAAGTATACCAGGTATGGAAAAAAGAAGTATTATTATTAGATGAAGATGGGAATGAACTGATAATACCCAAATCGGAACAAATACCTTCGGATTATTTTAAGAAAGGTGAGAATATAAAAGCGGTGGTGAAAAAGGTGGAATTGAAGAATAATTCACCTGTAATTATTCTATCCCGCACACATCCTTCCTTCCTGGCCAAATTGCTTGAAATTGAGGTGCCGGAAATTTTTGACGGATTGATTGTGATTCGTAAAATCGTACGTGAGCCCGGCGAAAGAGCCAAAGTGGCGGTAGAATCTTATGATGACCGTATTGATCCGGTAGGAGCCTGTGTAGGTATGAAGGGAAGCCGTATTCATGGCATCGTTCGTGAACTAAAAAATGAAAATATTGATGTAATCAACTGGACCAATAACACCCAATTACTCATTCAGCGTGCTTTAACGCCAGCCAAAGTGAGTTTTATGGAAATTGATTCAGAAAGAAAGCATGCGAATGTATATCTTAAGCCCGATCAGGTGTCGCTGGCAATTGGTCGCCGGGGCGTTAATATTAAATTAGCCTGTGAACTGGCAGGATATGAAATTGATGTATTCCGTGATGATGAAAACCAAACGGAAGAGTTCGATATTGACTTAGACGAATTTGCAGATGAAATTGATACATGGGTAATTGACGAGTTGAAACGTATTGGATGCGATACCGCCCGTAGTGTGCTGGATTTGACTACAGAAGAATTAGAAAGAAGAACCGACCTTGAAAAAGAAACCATTGAAGATTTAAGAAAAGTGCTGGAAGAAGAATTTCAAAAAGGATAAGACCCCCGGGGCGCCTATTTATAAGAACAGATAAAACAAACAAATCCCGTAAATTTTGATCAGAGTTGCGGGACAACAAAGTATGGCTGAAATAAAATTACCACGCTTATTAGCAGCGGCCAAGGAATTTAATATCGGGCAGGAAACACTCATTGATTTCCTGATTGGGAAGGGTTTTGCCAAAGATGAACTAAAGCCTACCAGTAAGCTAACGGAGGAAATGTATTTTTCTCTTCAGCAGGAGTTTTCATCTGATAAAGCCGCTAAAGCTAAAAGCGACCAGATAGAGATACCCAAAGGCAATGTGATGGAGGGCCGGAAAAAGAAGGATGAAGAAGAAATTTTATTCAAAAAAGAAGTAAAGAAAAAGCAGCAGGAAAAAGAAGCAACGGTTACAGCAGAAATACCCGCGGCGCCGGTTCCGGAACCAGAAGCGCCTCCTGCTCCAAAGCCAGTTCCTGAACCGCCACAACCGGAGATAACTAAAATTGATGCCCCGGAAATTGAAGGGCCTAAAATATTGGATAAAATTGATCTGAGCGCTATAGATTCTTCCACACGACCTAAAAAAACAGCTAAGAAAAAGGTCGAAGAAAAAGTACCTGAAGAGAAAATACCGTCAAAAGAAGAGGAGCCTCGTTCTGCTGAACAGGAAATAGCCCCTGAGGTGGATAATATGCCCCCTGAAACAGAGGCCGCTCCTGTAGAAATGAAAACAGCAGAAGAAGGACAGGAAGAAGAAAACCCGGTAATAGAAAATATCCGCGCCGAAAAGTTAGAAGGACCCAGAATTGTAGGGAGGATCACGCTGCCCTCTAACAGCGAAACACGGCCGGCTGCTAAACCCCAGGAAGAAAAGCGGAAACGCAAACGTATTCCTATCGAAAAAAGAGACCAGGCACAACCGCGCCAGGATGATCAAAACAGGCCACAACCAAGAAGAGAAGGTACACGACCGCCTATACAAAAACAAGGCGACAGAAAAGACAACAGGCAGCAGGGACAAGGCGGTAATGCCGCCGGAGGACGGTTTGGCCACGGCCACGGAAGAGCAGGAGACAGGCGCAGGGATAGTAAAGAAGTGAAGGAAATTGATGCTAAAGAAATACAGGATAAGATCCGGGAAACTCAGGCAAAGCTCGCCGGATCTTCCAGAGGCGGCAAAAGCACAAAATCAAAACTGAGGAGAGCAAGACGTGAGGAGGCCGAACACATGGCGGGTGAAGCTCAGGAAGACAACAAACTGCAGGTAACTGAATTTGTGACGGTAAGTGAGCTTGCTAACCTCATGGATGTAAGTTTTGCTGAAGTGATCGGTAAGTGTATGGGGTTGGGTATAATGGTATCTATCAATCAACGCCTGGATGCGGAAGTAATAGAGCTGGTAGCCGGAGAATTTGGTTTTGAGGTAGAATTTATTGGTGTGGATGATGTAGATGAAGACGAAGATGAGGAAATAGAGGATCGGCCCGAAGAACTTGAGCCAAGGGCGCCTGTTATTACAATAATGGGTCACGTGGATCATGGTAAAACATCATTGCTGGATTATATACGCAGCGCGAAAGTAGTGGCGGGAGAAGCCGGAGGGATTACCCAGCATATGGGAGCCTACCAGGTAACAATAGCTTCAGGAAAAAAACTTACCTTTTTGGATACGCCGGGTCACGAAGCATTTACGGCTATGCGTGCCCGTGGCGCAAAAGCGGCTGATGTGGCGATTATTGTAATTTCTGCCGATGATGCGGTGATGCCACAAACGCGTGAAGCCATCAGCCATGCACAGGCAGCCAGTTTGCCTATGATATTTGCCATTAATAAAATAGATAAGGAAGGAGCCAATCCCGAAAAAATAAAAGAACAGTTATCGGCGATGAATATTCTCGTGGAAGACTGGGGTGGTAAATACCAGAGCCAGGAAATATCTGCTAAAACGGGTTTGAACGTGGATCTTTTACTGGAAAAAATCTTATTGGAAGCAGAGTTGCTTGATCTTAAAGCCAATCCGGCCCGCGAAGCAACAGGAACCATTATTGAAGCCTCTTTGGATAAAGGCCGGGGATTTGTGGCTACCATGCTGGTTCAAAGCGGAGTATTACGCCAGGGAGATATAGTGGTGAGCGGTCAGTTTTTTGGACGTGTAAAAGCGATGTTTAATGAACGCAACCAGCGCCTGGAAGAAGCCGGACCTTCAAGCCCCGTGCAGATATTAGGACTAAATGGCGCGCCACAGGCTGGTGAAAAATTTAAGGTATACCACGATGAAAGCGAAGCCAAGGATACAGCTACCCGCCGGGCACAGATACTAAGAGAACAGGGTATACGGGCCAAGAAACACATAACATTGGATGAAATCGGAAGGCGTTTGGCCCTGGGCAACTTTAAACAGCTTAATCTTATTATTAAAGGCGACGTGGACGGTTCGGTAGAAGCCCTGAGTGATTCATTACAGAAATTATCCACCGAAGAAATTGCTGTATCTGTAGTACATAAGGCTGTTGGCGCCATTACAGAAAGCGATGTGTTGCTGGCTGCCGCATCGGATGCTATTATTGTAGGCTTTAATGTACGTCCTTCCATACAGGCTTCTAAACTGGCTGAAAAAGAGGGCGTTGAAATCAAAGCGTACTCTATCATTTATAATGCTATTGAAGAACTGAAGAGCGCTATGGAAGGGATGATGGAACCGACCATTACCGAAAAAATAATTGCCAATGTTGAGGTAAGGGAAGTATATAAATTCGATAAAGCAACCGTTGCAGGCTGCCAGGTATTAGACGGAAAAATAAGCCGCAATTCTAAAGTGAGGCTGATCCGTGACGGAATTGTGATATATCCTACCGGTGAAGGACAGAGCGCGGAGCTGGGATCATTGAAACGGTATAAAGATGATGTGAAAGAAGTGTCGAGCGGTATGGAATGCGGGCTCACCATTAAAAACTATAATGATCTGAAGGCAGGCGACGTGGTGGAAGCATTTGAAATTGAAGAAGTAAAAAGGAGCTTGTAAACCTTTGTTAAATAAGCAGGCTGTATTGCCTCTCCGGTGAAATGCATTTATTTTTGAATGGCTTTGAAAGGTTAATTATGAAACAATTCATATTTGTTGTTGTTCTGTTTGCAATGAGCAGTTTGGTTACGGCTCAGGTGGGGCAGTCAAAAAAAGTGCTTGCAGATAAAATCATTGCCGTAATTGGTGATAAAATCGTGCTTAAATCAGATATTACCAATTATATTGAAGATGAAAAAAGGCAGGGCCATGAATTGCCGCCCGATGCGGGTTGTGCGCTGTTGCAGCAAATGATGGTAAGAAAAGCCCTGATGTTGCAGGCTCAAAAAGACTCTTTGCCGGTAAGCGATGAAGAAATTGAAGCGGAACTGGACCAGCGGATCAGGTATTATATTAGTGCCTATGGCGGCAAAGATGCACTGGAACAAATAGCAGGAAAAAGTATTTACCAGATTAAAGAAGATAACCGCATAGCCATTAAGGAAGTGAAGCTGTCGGAAGCCATGCAAAGGTCCATTATTGAAAATGTAAGAATTACACCTACGGAAGTAAGAGATTACTTTGAAAAAATCCCTAAAGACAGCTTGCGTTTTTATGAAACGGAACTGGAAATAAAACAGGTTGTGGCTTATGCAAAAGCCAGCCGGGAACTTGAAAAATATGCACAGGATGAACTGGCGGAATATAAAAGGC
>CAMPJQ010000117.1 GCA_946886925.1 uncultured Terrimonas sp. | reverse complement strand
ATTTCCGGCGGAGAGAGAAATTACTGCGCTTAGTGCCGACAAATTGATGCCGGAGGGCACTGAAAAACCACTTCACCTGTTATTTGCTGTAAATCTGCCTGACCAGGGGGCTATGCTCATCTTCTCAGATGAAAAGATTGGGGAAAGCTACAATAACCAGGATAGTTTCTGGAGTTATCAAATCAAAAGCAGGAAGCTTTCGCCAATAAGAAAACCCCTGCCTAACAATATTTCCGGTTACGCCAATATTTACAGCTTATACGAGAAAGGTGATTATTATCTGGATAACCATAAACCCGATTCTGCAGCCATCGTTTTGCAACTGGGTTTGAAGCTTTCCCAAAGTTTGAATGATGCATACTTAGAGGCCAAAGGACTGTACCGGCAATGCCGCAGGTTTATCAACGCAAATGCCATGGATTCGGCGCAACAGGCATTGGACAAGGCTTTATATATTTTTGAGCAACTGGGCATGCAAAAAGATATAGCCGCGTGTTACATATATTATTGCCGCATTTACCAGAGAGTTGGCGATTTTCCGGAAGCACTGAATTATGGCTTGCGTGCCCTGCGCATCAATGAGGCTTTAAAATACAATCCCGGAATATCAAGGGCATATAACCTTGTTGGCAATGTTTATTTGAGAACCAGGAACTTAGACGAAGCGCTTTCAAATTTTTCCCGCGCGTTAGCAATTGACAGCGTTATGAATAACCGCGCCTGGATCGCGGGCGATTTACTGAATATGGGAGCCGTTTATCAAAAAAAAAGAAACCAGGAAATGGCTCTGGACAGGTACCGGAGCGCTTTAAATATTTCCCGGCAACTGGGCGATAAAGCTACACAGAGGGTTCTTCTAACCAATATAGGTTCTACACTCAGGGCCAAAGGGAAGCTGGACAGCTCAATTTTATACCTGAACAAGGCACTCGTCATTGCCAGGAAATATAACATCGAAAGGGCGCACCTGCTCAATGATATAGTGGAAACCTGTTTGAAACTGGATAAACCTGAAGCAGCAAAGAACTATGCCATACTTGCAACAAAAGCTGCTGAAAGAGAGCAGAACTTAGACCAACTGCAATATGCCTGGCTGATGCTTAGCCGCACGCATGAGGCACTCGGCGATTATCACAGCGCCTACAATGCCATGGCTAAATATGCCATATTAAAGGATAGCCTGTTAAATAAGGAAAAGATCAGAGTACTGAATCATTTGAAGATAAAATATGGTTCAGAAAAGAAAGAACAGGTCATTACCCAACTTACCCAGGAAAAAGCGGCTGCCAGGTTTAGAAGAAATACTTACCTCGTTTCCGGTATTCTTGTTGCAATAATACTGTTGTTGCTTTTCAACAGGCAGCGCATGAAGAGCCGGAAAAACCGGATATTGTATGAAAAGAAAAAAGAGCTGGAACAAATAAAAACTACTTTCTTTTCCAATATATCCCATGAATTCAGAACGCCACTGACACTAATCTTAGGACCTATTCATTCCCTGCGTGAGGCCACAGACAATTCTCAAATCGTCAGGCAGCTAAACACAATGGAGCACAATGCGCAACGCTTACTTAGCCTCATTGACCAACTGCTTTATTTATCCAAACTGGAATCCGGTAAGCTGGAGCTTTCACACAGCCGGCAGGATATCGGAACACTTATTCGTGGCAACGTCATGAACTTTTCTTCCCTGGCCGCCTCCAGAAAAATAGATCTTTCGGTAAATACGTCTTTCGGCAGCCTGGTAATGGATTTTGATAAAGAAAAAATGGAAACGATTTTTATCAACCTGTTGTCTAATGCATTTAAGTTTACTCCCGATGGTGGCAGTATTCACGTATCTGTGGAAATCGCGGAGCAGAAAGATGACGATATTCTGGTTGTGCATGTGCGCGATTCTGGTGCGGGTATTGCTGAAAAAGATATTCCCTATGTGTTCGACCGCTATTATCAGGGAGAGGAAGGGCAAAAGTCTTTTAGGGCTGGTAGCGGCATCGGATTGGCTATGGTAAAGGAGTTGGTACAGTTACACAGGGGAGCTATCGAAATATTCAGCAAGCCGGGAGAAGGTACAGCGCTAAAGATTTCCATTCCAATGGGCAGGGATTATGCGTTACAGGAATTGGCGCGAAACGAAGACAATGTTACTCCTGAAGAAACTGACCCATTGGTAGCAGAAGAAACCGTAGCATCGGAGCAAGGAGATAAAGAAAAGCCAATAGTGCTGGTGATTGAAGACAACACAGATGTGATGCAATACATAAAAGATGTATTACAAAAAGATTATACAGTTTTATCCGCAGCAGATGGTGAAGCCGGAGTCGTTAAAGCACTGGAAGTTATTCCGGATCTAATCATCAGTGATGTTATGATGCCCAAAAAAGATGGCTATGAAGTCTGTGATATTCTCAGGCAGGATGAGCGCACAAGTCATGTACCACTGATCTTATTAACCGCCAGGGCAGACCACGAGGATAAGTTGCATGGTTTACGAAAAAAGGCTGATGAATACCTTACCAAGCCGTTTTATCCCAAAGAATTATTGCTAAGAACAGGGAACCTGATCAGCAGTCGCAGGACGATGCAGGAAAAATACCGCAAAGAACTGATTTTAAAACCTATGGGTATTACGGCGCCATCCATGGAAGAAGCTTTTCTGCAAAGGCTGATGCAGGTAGTGGAAGAACAAATGGATAAAGAAGATTTTACGGTAACCTGCCTTGCCAGGGAAATAGGGATGAGCCGATCGCAATTGCATAGAAAACTACACGCCCTTACCAACCAGTCTGCTACGGAATTTATAAGGTACTACCGGCTCACCAGGGCAATGGAAATGCTTCAACACCATGTGGGTTCTGTTGCGGAAGTTGGATATACAGTGGGCTTCAGCAGTTCCTCGTATTTCAACAAAATGTTTTTGCAGCAATATGGTATCACTCCGGGACAGGCAAGAGCAATACAAGGCTGATTCCATTGAAAATCAGCCTCATGCAACATATCTTATATCCTTTGCAACATACGGTACATTCTTAGGTCTGATGCTGATGTTATTTTGAAATTGAAAATAATGCCTTCAATTTCTAAACAACACGAGTCATGAACACAATTAACCGTATTTCAAAAATTGTCGCCATTGCGCTATTCATTATTTATTGCAGTTCCTGCCAAAAAACAGATGATCTGGCAGGGCCACCCCAAACGATAGAACTTAAAAGTCAGGCAACCCAAAAAGCAGATTTTATTATCAAATCCAGTAAAATCACGCAGACTCAAACAGGATACAAATTTAACGGCGAACTTCTTGCCCAGTCCAGTACTGGAAAAGCATTCGGGCTTGGTATTGGTGATTTTGAGATTGATACTGCTTCAAATGGGTCTGTTGCTGCAATAAGAGGTATCGGAATGGCGGAGTTTCCTGATGTAGGCGTTTTTGCGGAAATGCTCAAAACCTTTACATGGGAAAAAATAAAAGCACATATTGAATACCAGACCGGGCAATATTATATGGACACCTACCATACCGAATTGCCCCTTACCTCTGACACCTGGTACCTTCATTTTAAACCGTTTGACGATACCCAGGGCAGTTTTTTTGAATTAAAGCAAAAACTGAATTCACTGGTATATCACTTTGCAGACTTTTATTTAGATCCCTTAGATCCATCTATAATGATGAAAGCAGACATTTCAATGCCCGAAGATCCCATTTATTCAAATCCACCGGGGCTGGCGGGGGCTTTCCTTACCCATTTCACCAACACGCTAAATGACAATAACCCTATTGCCTTCAAGGCCATGATCGGATTGTCTAGCCAGGGATCGTTTAAATCTAAGGCTTATGATTTCCCGGTAATCCACAAAGATTTCTTCCGAACCAAATATGGCATGTCCGGTTTTGAAAGCTCACCTTCTAATTATTTTGTAAAAATGGATGAACCCGGCATACCCGTACCCTACACGAATGGAATGTTGAACATCATTGGAGAAGAATATCTGCACCAACCGGCTATAATAACAAACCTTGGTGATTTTTCTCAGGGCAGCTTGTTAGACTACTTAAATAATGCGTATGAAGGCGGTTACATGATGAACTTTAACGGCAAGCTTAGATTTGGAGGAAATAAATATTTTTCGGAGCTACTCAATAGCCTGGGAACCATTAACGACATTGTAGGCAAAGATGTTTTTAATGCGGATATTAATATGGAACTGGCGCAGGCAACTTTGCAAATACAATTTCCCGGAACTGTTGAAGATGCAGGTAATGTACCCTCATACTTCCGCTTTGGGGGGTTAACAAAAGCCCCTTTAGCTACGGACATTTTCGGTGAAAAAATCAAAAAATATATTCCTGTCTTTCCGCCACCCGCCACACAGCAATTTTTTTACATCAGTGCAGGCCCTACCAAAGACGATTACAGTATATACCTGGAAGGGGGCGCCAGGGTACATGTTCCGAGTTATGGTGATTTAGAGCTCGGGAATGCATTTTTCTATGTTTCATTAGATGGAATAGAAATGGGCGCCACTTCCGATATTGATGTAGGTCCCTTTCATATAGACGGCGATATGGCAGGTACGCTCAGCACCACAGGTTTTTCGCTGGATATGGAAACCAGCCAGGACTTCACGGTAATGAACGATATAAACTTAGTGAGCAGTCATTTGAAGATTAACGCCAGTTCTGATAGCGGTCTCACATTTCATGGCAGCGTAAAGCTTCCGTTTGATCTGGGTATGGCAGACGTAAAGGGGAAAGTTACGGATGGAAAAACCAGCTTTTCCGGCATGCTGAAGGCAGGTACGCAATTGACTTTAGCCAATGGTGTGAAACTTCCGACAGCCGATATGAAATTTACGCTGGATGATTCCAACGGACTTTTTCTGGAAGGAAGGATAAATGTTCCTTATTTGGGTTGGGCTTCGGTGAAAGGAAGATTTACACGTGATGATATTGAACTGGTAGGAAAAATAAAGGTAGGATCTGTTTCTTTCGGCTCTACTTCGCTCGCTTTTCAATCTGACAACCAAATAATCATTTCTAAAAAGAAAGGAGTAAACTTTGCCGCAGTATTTGAAATGGCTCCTTTCGGGGATGCTTTATTGGTAGGCGATATTACATCTAACTCAATAAAACTTGAAGGTAGTTCTGATTTTAGTTTACCAATTGCGGGGCATTATTTTAATTTTCTCAAAGGCAAAATTGTCGCCAGTAATACCGGAGTAACCTTAAGCGGAAATATGGATCTCTATTTTGCAAAGATGGCTGTGTCTGGTTTCTACTATGGAATAAATAATTTTAAGCTTTCAGGATCTTCCGACCTGGAAAAGGGGCCTTTGGCACTTTCACTTGGCGCTACAATTACTTCCTCAAATATAGGCCTGACAGGAAGCGCCACGCTTGCCGGAGAGGGTATTGATATTACCTTAAAACCTGATTGGGATAAAAGGACCTTAGATGTTTGTTATGACGTTCCCGTTTGGGGTGAAACCTGTGTTACAATACCATGATAATTTTTGAGAATATTGCAGCTAGGATAAAAGTGATGTGAATGTACCGGAGTTTGTTGCAGCCACATTGACTCGGTGGTTATTGTTGAAGAAGTATGGGGCCGCGCTAATGCGGCCTTGTGCTTTTATTATCCAAAATCTAAAACAAAGCTTATGTAAACGGTATATCCTTCCCTTTTAAAATAGCTACTGTAAGGCGGCTGATGCAAAGCAACCTTTCTCTGTCATCATAAATTTTTATATCCCACACATGGGTGGAAGAGCCCAGATGTATGGGTGATGCTATGCCTGTAACGAATCCCTGACGGGCACTGCGGATATGATTGGCATTGATTTCCAGTCCTACACAAATAAATACATTCGTATCTAAAACCAGCGATGAAGCCACACTTCCCAGTGTTTCTGCCAGTGCAACGGATGCACCACCATGCAATAAGCCGTAAGGCTGGCGGGTACGGTGATCCACGGGCATAGTGGCCTTTAAATAATCGTCACCAATTTCAGTGAACACAATACCAATATGCTCCCCCATCGTTCCGGCGCTCATAGACTGTAGATTTTGAAGCGAAAATTCCTTTTTAAACCAGATATTTGGCATGACCGGTGATATTATATTTTTCAAAAGAAATCAAACTTAATTGTTTTCACTGCAATAATATAACCCTGTTCATTGATTATTTTTAATATTGCTGACACATTTTTTCAATGCAGGAACAACTTGTACAACTCAGGCAATTGATCCAGGCTGTGTATCCATTGCCTGATGAAGACTGGCATGCATTTACCGGGATCTGGCAGCCATTTTCAGCAAAAAGAAAAGAGATCATTACCGCTGCCGGTGAAAAAGAAAAATATTTATATTTTGTTCTGGAAGGTGTGCAAAGAATATATTATTGCGATGAACAGGACAGGGAAGCTACACTCGTTTTTACGTATGCCCCTTCTTTTGGCGGCGTTCTGGACGCTATGATGCTGCGGCAGGCTTCCCGCTATTTTTATGAAACACTTACCCCTTCAGCTTTTTTAAGGGCTGCATACATTGAGGTAGAAACCATCATGAAAAACAGGCCCGCTGTTGAAACCATGGTTCGCCTGGGTGTAACCAATGCTTTATCAGGTTTACTGGAGCGATTGGTAGAAATACAATGTTATTCTTCGGAAGATAAGTTCAGAACACTTTTACAGCGTAGTCCGCATATTTTACAGTTGATACCCCATAAATACCTGGCCAATTACCTGGGAATAGATCCCACCAATTTCAGCAAACTCATCAATAAAATAAGGATTTGAAAAATGTTGGTATTTACCAATAATTATCATTGTGCGGCAATACAATTTTGCATCATAAATAAACATGAAGCAAATGAAAGCAATATCAAAATTTGAGTTACTAAGCACATTGGAGCGGGAAACAGAAAAGCATCTTACGGAAGCCGTTTGCATTTTTCAGAACCTGCCTGAACAAATGCTATTAAAGCCTGCTTCAAACGGCGGCTGGAGCATAGCCCAATGCCTGGCACACTTAAACAGCTACGGAAGATTCTATTTGCCTGCCATAAATGATGCACTTGATCGCCCGGCGGGTAATGCTTCCGCTGAAAGCTTTAAAAGCGGATGGCTGGGTAACTATTTTACTAAAATGATGCAACCGGGCAGTTCCAAAAAGAAGTACAAGTCGCCCAAAGATCATGTTCCGGTTGTTGATCTGGATGCGCCGGCCGTTATAGCAGAATTTATTGAACAACAGGAACAACTAATCATATACATGCGGAAAGCAAAAGCAGTCAATATTAATGCTACCCGGGTGCCCGTATCCATTTCAAAATGGGTGCGGCTGAAACTTGGTGACACATTCCGGTTTTTAATAGCCCATAACGAACGGCACCTGCTGCAGGCAAAAAGGCATTTGAAATAATATTTGTTTTACGTTTAAAGTTTGTTTTATTGGTAAAGTTTTTTACTTTTACCATGCAAAACAAATTAGATGGTAAAATTAATCAGTATGCTTCTGTTGCTTCTTTCAGAATTGCTGTTGCCTCTTTATAGGCCGGTACTGCTGGTGGAT
>CAMPJQ010000116.1 GCA_946886925.1 uncultured Terrimonas sp. | reverse complement strand
GATGGAGGAAGCACCTGGGCACTGGGCGGCACAACGCCAGAGGATATGGTTAACGAGTGTACCGTAGCCGAAATGCCCAACGGAAACCTGATGCTGAACATGCGAAACTATGGCCCAACAAGGCATCGTAAAGTTTCTATCAGTAAGGATGGGGGAGAAAGCTGGTCTGTACCCAAAACCGATACTGCACTTACGGAACCTGTATGCCAGGGCAGCCTCTTGTGGTATGCTCACCCCGGTAAGAAACCATTCCTTGCATTTTCCAATCCTGCAAATACAGGCTCACGGGTAGCCATGACCGTTAAGATCAGCTATAATAAAGGAAAGACATGGACGCTGAAAAAACTATTGCATGCCGGTCCATCAGCCTATTCCAACCTGGTACAATTGCCCAACGGAAACCTGGGTTGCCTGTATGAAGCCGGTAATAAAAATCCGTACGAAGGCATTGTGTTTGAGGAAATAGCATTGGGTAGTTTTGAGAAAAATTGATGGTGCATTTCTTCTTCCGGCAGTTGTTGTTCATTTTGAAACGGAGGCTCAGCATCATTATTATTCGTTGAGCAACCTGTCGTGAATATCTCCCATATCCTGTTCAAGCATGCGGGTAAATTTGCTGAACGCTGCATCGTTGCCCCTGATCCTGGCAAGTTCCTGCAAATCGGAAACCCTTTCATAATCAGGAGAAGTATCAAAAAGCCGGGCCCGCTGTTCGAGGTCTTCCGCGTATTTATTCTTATCCAATGTTTTATAGGTCATGTGCATGACCGAAAGTTCATCAGGCGAAGGATTAAAATCGAATATGGTTTCCATAACTGCAAAATAGTATATTTTTTTAGTTAATAAACCATGCAGGATGCGTATGCAAAAAGGCAACGGGAAAGCATCCACTGGCCACAAAGTGGTCATATGTTTAAAGAATTATAAATTGGTTTGGATACGACCCCAAACGGTGTATTTCAATTTTTCGCTCATCCACAACGTACCGGTCGGTGAGACACCGACCGGTAGCGGGCTCTATAGGCGGGTGGCGATACCCGCCTGCGAAGAATTGAAATACACCCACCCCAAAGGGATTGCAGGTAATCAGCAAAAGATTGCTATAAATTGCGGTACTTTTGTGACTAAACGATGTATCATTGAAAGCGTTTAAAAAATATTACATCATCCCCGCTCCGCCCGAAGAAGTATACAATGCTTTAACCAATCCTTTGGCCATAAGGCTATGGACTGGCGAGCCGACTACGATGTCTGCCGAGCCTGGTTCAGAATTTTCATTGTGGGATGGCAGTATTGAAGGAAAGAACCTTGAATTTATACCGGATAAAAAAATTGTACAGCAATGGTATTTTGGCGACACGGATGAGGCTTCCATCGTTACCATGATATTGCACCCTCATGCGCAGGGAACCTCGGTGGAGTTAAAGCACAGCAATATTCCCGACAGTGAATTTGACGATATTACAGAAGGCTGGAATACCATTTATTTCAAATCACTCCATGAATTTTTTGAATAATCTTGCTCATGGAGTCAGTAATAAAAACGGCCACGGTCAGCGAACTCAAAGATGAACTGCAATCTGTTGCACCCGCACAGGTTTTGGCAATTTGCCTGCGACTGGCAAAATTTAAAAAAGAAAACAAAGAATTACTCACTTACCTTCTTTTTGAAGCGCACGATTTGCCGGGATACTTAGAAACGGTGAAGCGGGAAATTGACTTGCTTTTTAGTGAGATCAATCGTTCGAATATATATTTCGCTAAAAAAACCATTCGAAAAATATTAAGGATTACCAATAAACATATTAAGTATACCGGCTCAAAACATGCCGAGACGGAGTTGCTGTTATATTTCTGCATTTCCTTAAAAGCTTCCGGTATTCCCATTAAAAAAAGTACGGCACTCACTAACCTTTTTACAAACCAGGTAAAGAAAATTGAAAAATCGCTGGCGTCTCTGCATGAAGACCTGCAATATGATTATAGAAAGACTTTTGAGCAGTTGAAAGCAAATTGATAAAAACAGAAGAACTTTGCCGGGCCGTATAATTTAAACTGTAAACGATTAGCTATAAATAATTGATATTCATATGTATGTGGGAATTGAATATTCCAGTCTATTTTTAGATTGTACAGTATTTTGTACAATTAATTTTGATTTGTATATTTGAATTATGATAACTACATATTCAGACTTCCGGCAGAAATTAAAAAGCTATTTAGATGAAGTCTTTAATAGCAATAGTCCATTATTTGTAACCCGTACCAAAGGTGAAAACATTGTGGTTCTTTCTCAGTCTGATTATGAAAGCATAATGGAAACTTTTTATTTGTTAAAATCCCCTATGAATGCTGAACGGCTGCAACGTGCCATTAACCAATATGAGAAAGGGCAAGGTCAGGAAAAAAAACTGATTGAAGAATGAGGGTAGTTTTCATGGATGATGCCTGGGAAGACTACCTGTACTGGCAACATACAGATAAATCAATGCTCAAAAAAATTAACGTACTGATCAAAGAAATATCCAGAACACCCTTTAAGGGAACTGGTAAACCAGAGGCGCTTCGGGAAAATTTGTCTGGGTTTTGGTCGCGCCGGATTAACCTGGAGCATAGGTTGGTTTATAAAGTCGAAAACGAGTCAATTGTTATTCTCCAATGCCGCTATCATTATTAAAAAAATGACTTTACTTTCACTTAAAGTGATGGCGGATTTAAAGCATCCTGTAAACTATTAATTACAAGGTTCAAGTTTTGTGTAAGTTGCCCGACCTGGATTCGAACCAAGACAATCAGATCCAGAGACTGATGTACTACCATTATACTATCGGGCAATAGGAATAAAGAACAAAATTGAGCCGGCAAAAGTACAACTTTCCATTTATTTTCAAAGGTATTTTTTACGTAAAAACGCGGCCGGATTAAACTGGGGTACGGTGGGCAAGTTATAATTTTCTATATTGTACCATAAATCCTTTTTAATTTACTGCTATATGAAGGAGGGGCAAAACGATTCCGCCAGCATACTTGTTATAGGAAGCTCAAATACCGATATGGTGGTTAAATCAAATCGTATTCCCCTGCCCGGTGAAACCATTCTGGGAGGCGATTTTTTTATGAATCCCGGCGGCAAAGGCGCCAACCAGGCAGTAGCCGCTGCAAGGTTAGGCGGCAAAGTTGCCTTTATTGCCAGGGTGGGCAGCGATATTTTTGGGCAGCAGGCCATTGCTCATTTTAAGCAGGAAGGCATAGATACGTTTGGTGTAATTGTTGATCCATATCATGCTTCAGGTGTAGCGCTTATAACTGTAGACGAGTTTGGAGAAAACTGCATTGTAGTGGCTTCCGGAGCAAATGGCTTTCTGTTGCCAGAAGACATACTGCAACAAAAAAATAAAATTACTGAAGCGGGCATCATTCTTCTGCAACTTGAAATTCCCATAGAAACGGTTAATGAAGTAATGGCGATTGCCAGAACAAATCATAAAAAAGTCATTCTTAATCCGGCGCCTGCCTGTTCGCTTCCAAAAGAAATTTTCACAGATCTTTTTTTATTAACACCCAATAAGGTGGAAACGGAAATGCTCACGGGAATAAAAATTGAGTCTTTAAGCGATTGTGGAAATGCTGCTCATGTTTTTAAAGCTAAAGGTGTGCACAACAGCATTATTACATTAGGTGCGAACGGATCTTATGTGAACAGTGAAACATTTACCGGACATATACCCGCCATTAAAGTTCAGGCCGCAGATACCACGGCGGCCGGAGATGTTTTTACCGCTGCGATAGCGGTAGCCCTGGCGGAAGATCAGTGCATGGAGACAGCCGTACGGTTTGCCACAAAGGCAGCAGCCATTGCCGTTAGCAGGCAGGGTGCGCAGGCATCGGCGCCTTACCAAAGAGAGATGGGGGGAGAAGTAGCGAGTAATAAGTAATAAGTGGTAAGTGGTGAGTGGTGAAAAGTGAGAAATGAATGAATAGCGAGGTCTTGTTCTGGCAACTATCTTTTTTGTAAATAGTATCAAATACGGATCGTAATGAAATTATACCGGCTTTATATTGTACTGTTGGCAACCTCAATCTTATGGCAGGCATGCAATAATAATGTATCGTCGGATCAATACGCCGGCTGGAGAATGGTGAATGGCAATTACACGGGAAACAAGTATTCTTCTCTCGCACAAATAGATACCGGCAATGTGAAGCAACTGCAGGTAGCATGGACTTACAATACCGGCGATGCTGATACAGCGGCCCATTCACAAATTCAATGCAATCCAATTGTGGTTGATAATGTAATGTACGCCGTATCGCCACAACTTAAATTGCTGGCGCTTGATGCTGCTACCGGCGTACTCAAATGGGATTTTCTTCCTTACGATACAGCAAGCGCTGATAAGAAACCGAATTTCAATCTCAACAACAACCGGGGTATTGCGTATTGGAGCGACGGTAAAAACGATAAGCGGCTATTTTATGCTGTGGGTGAATTTATTTATGCTGTTGATGCCGGCACGGGTAAAGCAGTTATTGGTTTTGGTAATAAAGGCAAAGTAGATTTGCATGAAGGCCTTGGTGAACAGGCGGCAGGTCTTTTTGTTACCGCAACATCTGCTCCCACCATTTACAAAGATCTTTTGTTAACGGGAACGCGGGTTTCCGAAGGCATGGATGCGGCCCCCGGTCATATCCGGGCTTTTGATGTGCGTACAGGACAAATGAAATGGATATTTCATACCATACCGCAGCCCGGTGAGCCGGGTTATGAAACCTGGGAAGATAAAGATGCCTGGGAAATGACGGGCGGCGCCAACAACTGGATGGGCATGACCATTGACCAGGAACGCGGTATCGCCTATGCGCCTACAGGATCGGCCGCTATGGATTTTTATGGTGGCAAAAGATTGGGCGCTAACCTGTATGCCGACTGTTTGCTGGCCCTGGATGCGCTAACCGGAAAACTGCGCTGGCATTTTCAATACATTCATCATGATACCTGGGATTACGATCCCTCTTCGGCGCCGGTATTGCTAACGGTAACGCATAATGGAAAAGAAATTGATGCGGTGGCGCAAACTACCAAAACAGGTTTTGTATTTGTATTCAACCGCGATACAGGTGAACCTTTATTCCCCGTAGTGGAAACACCCGTAGACACTTCCGATGCCCTGCATGGCGAAAAATTATGGACTACACAACCCATTCCACAAAAGCCAGCGCCTTTTGTACGGCAGTCTTTTTTGGAAAAAGATATTAATCCCTATTTATTGCCGGAGGAGCTGGAAGAAGTAAAAAAACAGTTGAGGTCTTACCGAACAGGTAAAATGTTTATGCCCGGATCGCTGCAAGGCACCATTGTATTACCTGGTTTCGACGGCGGCGGGGAGTGGGGCGGTCCGGCTATTGACCCCGAAACAGGACTGCTTTATGTGAATGCCAACGAAATGGCCTGGATATTAAAAATGGAAGAAGTTAAAAAGAAGGAAAGCCGCAACGAAAATTATTTGCAGGCGGGGCAGCGCTTATACCAGCAGCATTGTACAGCCTGCCATGGAAAAGAGATGAAAGGTGGCGGTAATTATCCTTCTATAGTGGGTATGGATAAAAAGTATGACAAAGCATCACTGATCGAATTTATTAACAACGGGCGACGGATGATGCCCGCTTTCAGCCATCTGAAAAACGAAGAAAAAGAAGCAATCGCTTCGGTAGTGCTGAACCTGAAGGATGAATACCAGCGCAAATTTGAGATACAACAAACAGCGGCGGATATTTTCCGGCAGTTGCCTTACCGGTTTACAGGGTATGATAAATTTTTGACTAAAACCGGTAAACCTGTTTTGGCACCACCATGGGGAACACTCTCGGCCATTGATTTGAATACAGGCGAGCATGTATGGAAAACGGTGCTCGGTGAAGATGCTGTATTTAAGGAACAAGGCGTAAAAGAAACAGGAACAGAAAATTATGGCGGACCTGTTGTTACTAAAACCGGGCTTTTGTTCATAGCCGCCACAAAGGATGCCAAGTTCAGGGCTTTTAATAAAAGCAACGGGCAATTGTTGTGGGAAGCTACCTTGCCTGCACCCGGATTTGCTACACCTGCTATGTATGAAGTGAATGGCAAGCAGTTTATCGTTATTGCATGCGGTGGTGGAAAATTGGGTACAGCTTCCGGCGATGCGTACGTGGCTTTTGCATTGCCATAGCATTTAATTAGTTAGGATAACTATGCACGCCTGAGCCTACAGAAGCAAAGCAATAGGATAAAATCCGAAGTCGAAAACCCTAAATTCGAAGCAATCACGAATCATCAATAATAATCGTCTTCTCTATTAGGGTTACTTCGACCCTTAAAAAATATTACGCATCATTCAGATCAGTTCAGGGTTCTTGTAAAGACGTTTATGAAAGGTTGATTAGCAGCACCATAAAAATAAGTGTGATTACCTTATTGATCAGGGGAACCCTATTGAAAACTTCCAATGACAAACCATGGTAAAGCGATGAGCTTTCCTGCTAACGCCGGGCAAAGCACCCACTGCCTGTTACCCTGACGAAGGAAGGGTCTAAAAAAGAACCCAAAGGTTTACTGCGGCCGGGCGAATTTGGACTTCGCTAACCGAAGGTAAATGTATCCCCGTAATGGTGTTATTGATGTCATGCGTAAATTCGTATCTTAAAATGATCGTTCCACTCCTTCAATACTTCTGCTATGCATGCAAAAATTATTCTTGTTGTATTAACGTGTTTAATGTGTGGCTGTAATGGCTTTGCACAAAAAACAGCTACCGGCACCCTGCTGGTATTAAATAAAGCAGACAATAATATGGTTGTTATTGATGTGGCAACCCTGAAAGTAGTAGCTACAGTACCCACTGGTGAAGGCCCTCATGAGATGACCGTATCTTCTGATGGCAAACTTGCCTTTGTTGCCAATTATGGCGCAAAAGAGTATGGACACAGTCTTTGCGTTATTGATATAGCTTCCCGCAAAGAGATCCGCCGGGTTGAGCTCGGCCCTTTGCTGCGCCCCCATGGTATTGAAGCAAAGGATGGTAAAGTATATTTTATTTCAGAGCTTACCCGAACGGTGGCCCGCTATAATTTTGCCGCTGATACAATTGACTGGCTTACAGGCACCGGGCAGGATGGCGGGCATATGCTGGCATTAACGCCTGATGGTAAACGGATATATACGGCAAACAGGGTATCCAATACCGTTACTTCAATTGACATTGGCACAGCCGCATCGGCGGGCAAAATGATGCAGATCGCAACGGGCAGCAAACCCGAGGGAATTGATATTTCACCCGATGGCAAAGAAGTGTGGGTGGGCAATACCGGTGATGGAACCATTGATATCATAGATGTGACGTCCAATGCCATAAAACAAAGTTTCGCGGTTGGAAAAGTGCCTATCCGCGTTAAGTTTACACCCGATGGCAAAAGAGTGTTGGTGTCTGACAATGGCGCCGGAGAACTGATCATCATAGACGCCGCTGCACGCAAAGTGATCAAACGCGTTAAGGCAGAGGGTGCGCCAGTTGGGATATTAATAGTTCCGGATGGGAAAAGAGCTTTTATCGCACGCAGCGGAACGGGTATGGTAAGTGTGCTTGACCTGGGC
>CAMPJQ010000115.1 GCA_946886925.1 uncultured Terrimonas sp. | reverse complement strand
TTTGTGGTTTATGGTTGCACAAAAGACTTTAGTTCGTATTTCGTTTCACACGTGCGGGATGGTCTTGGAATTTGAAATTTATTTGGCTTCTGATTTTTGGTTCTTGGGATTTAATTCTTTGTATCTCCCAAAATTTTCAAAAAGCCGGTACCTGTTCTTTACTGCCGGGTGTGTATTTGTAAAATCCTTCGCCGCTTTTTATACCCAATTTACTCGCAGTCACCATATTTACCAGCAAAGGGCATGGCGCGTATTTGGGGTTGCCAAATCCTTCATACAGTATTTTTAATATGCTCAAACAAATATCCAATCCAATAAAATCTGCCAGTTGCAGGGGGCCCATAGGATGCGCCATGCCCAATTTCATTACGGTATCAATCTCTTCAATTCCTGCTACACCCTCATACAAACTGTATATCGCCTCGTTGATCATGGGCATAAGAATGCGGTTGGCGATAAAGCCGGGATAATCGTTTACAATGCAGGGTATCTTATCTAATTGTTGGGTGATATACACTACCTCGCTGGTTACTTCTTTTGCGGTGGCATATCCATTGATCACTTCCACCAATTTCATTACCGGCACCGGATTCATGAAATGCATGCCAATCACTTTTTCGGCACGCCCGGTAACAGCAGCTATGGCTGTAATGGAAATAGACGAGGTATTGGTGGCCAGTATACATGAGGGCGGAGCAAATGCATCGAGTTCTTTAAATATTTTTAATTTGACCGCTTTGTTTTCTGTTGCCGCCTCTATTACGAGGTCTGCTTTGACAACGCCTGTTTCTATGCTGGTAGAAGTATGTAGTGTTGATAATATGCTGTCTTTTGTTGCTTGCGTAATAATGCCCTTGCTTACCTGGCGGTCTGCATTTTTGGAAATGGTTTCAATTGCTTTTCCCAATGCGGCTTCATCAATATCGGTAAGGGTTACACTAAAGCCATACTGTGCAAATACATGAGCGATGCCGTTACCCATGGTACCTGCGCCAATGACAGCAATGTTTTTTATCATGATTGTATGTTGATGGGATATGAGCTGTGAGCTATGGGCTTTCAGCACGGCCGAAGTCTCTCACTTTTCACCTCGTGAAACCATTCACTACTCACAACGCTTAATTTTTCTTCTTAAAATCCCCTCTTTTCCACGCCTTTACAAATTCGCTCCATGCGAACGGATTAAATATGTTCATAGGTGGCGCCTGCCCGCTATAATAGTATCCCTGGGCATTTTTGCTTAATGCGTAATTGGTAGCTTCCCCGCCATCACGGGGCAACGAACGGGCCAATACTCTTCTTTTGGCTTCGCTGGTATTTTGACGGGCAATTTCTATCCCATCATCCGGAACATCATTATTAACAAAATCGCGCTCGAACTGTTCACGGGTGGGCCGGGCCTTTATAATGGCTGTAGGAAGGTAAATGGTGTCTTCAGCCAGTAGTTTAACCATATTGTATTGATTCCCTTCAAGGTTGGTTGGAATTTTGTCTGTTTCGCTCCGGTACGATACATGTGAAAACCGGATTTCATCGCCTTTTAATACCACTATCGAAAAAACACCCTGGTCATTGGTAATGGTTCCCCTGTTTTGACCTTTTACCATTACGGTTACACCAGGGATTCCTTTTAAACTATCATGCGTCATTACTACGCCATACAATTGTACAACAGAATCTTTCAGAGATTCAAACTGTGCTTGTGCCGCAAAAGGAATTAATAATAATGAGAAAAATATATATCGTAAAAAATATTTCATTAACCTGTTTAAATGAATTGCAATAATACCCTAAAATCACCACTAAACATTCGAAAACGTAATTTACCCTGAACCTACGAAAAAAACAAAGTAAGCATTTATGGGCTTAACTTTGCGGGGCAATATTTTTTTTAACAAAAAGTTCGGCAGATGAATGAAAGTGATATCCTAAAAGCGCTGGGAAATGTAATTGAGCCCGATTTGGGCAAAGATCTTGTGACACTAAACATGGTTAAAGACATTGTAACAGAAGGAGATAAGGTTTCTTTTACAGTTGTACTTACTACACCCGCATGTCCTTTAAAAGATATGATCAAAAATGCATGTATAAATGCAGTACACCTCCTGGTAAATAAAAATGCGCAGGTAGATATAAAATTTACCGCTAATACCAACAGTGCCAGAAAAGACAATAAAGCTGTTTTACCCGGGGTACGAAATATTATTGCTGTGGTAAGTGGTAAAGGAGGTGTTGGGAAATCTACCGTGGCAGCTAATTTAGCACTGGCACTGGCAGAAGGCGGTGCTGCTGTAGGCCTGATGGATGCCGATATTTACGGGCCAAGCGTACCTATGATGTTTGGCGTGCGTGGCGAAAGGCCACTCATGAAAAAGGAAGGTGAAAAGGGCATTATAATTCCATTGGAAAAATTTGGTATAAAGCTGATGAGCATAGGCTCGCTGGTAGATGAAAAGCAGGCGATTGTATGGCGCGGACCCATGGCAAGCAGTGCTATCCGGCAATTTGTAACGGATGTGGAGTGGGGAAACCTGGATTACCTGGTAATTGATATGCCGCCCGGCACAGGCGATATCCATTTAACATTGGTTCAAACTGTTCCGGTAACGGGGGCCGTAGTGGTTACCACTCCTCAGCCCGTGGCATTGGCAGATGCCAAAAAAGCAATTGCCATGTTTGGACAAGCCCAAATTAAAGTGCCCATCATAGGGTTGGTAGAAAATATGAGTTGGTTTACACCCGCTGAACTGCCCGAAAACAAGTATTATATTTTTGGGAAAGAAGGCGGTAAAAGGTTGGCAGAAGAATTTGATATTCCTTTTTTAGGACAAATACCATTGGTGCAGGGTATAAGAGAAGGCGGTGATACGGGTATACCGGTAATGGTTAGTGATGATGAGATTACGCGAAAAGCTTTTAGCAATTTTGCCGGGAACACCGTTAGAAGCATAGCCATGCGCAATGCCAATATGGAAGCAACTAAAATTGTGGAGATAGTAGTGTAATGCGGTCGGTGCCCGACTAAGGAGGGTCAAACCGCATTGAAAGTCCATTGAACTATGGATTATTCCGCCATGCTGAAAGCGGTCAGGTATTTATCAATATATTTCTGCATGTATTTTGATTTGTATTGCATTATAAAGCGGGGGTGTTCGAGTGCCACAATTTTTTTAAAGAAACCATGTGTTTCATTTAACCCAAGAAGTATCTTTTCATTTTTTCCGCTGCCCAGGCAAAAACATATATCGGTATCTATCCCCAGCGCAATTTGTTTTCTGATGTTCCGGACAATAAAATTATACGCTGCGTTGGACAATGCTTTACTGTCGTAAAAATTGTAGTTTACTTCTTTTCCCAATCCATTTTTTATGGTAAAGCCCAAAGGGCAGATGGAATTAATGTAAAATCTTCCGTAAAATTTTTCTGCTCCGCCGTAAGCATCAATCATATTGTATATAAAAACAGAAGAGGGTTCATGTGCAGGTGGTCCGGGGTAAAGCAGTCCGCATTTTTCAACCAGTCGTTTAGGATCGGTAAAGGGAATGCCTGTTAATCCTGCGCCAAATCTTCCCGGATTGATGCCCAGGATAATGTGCCGGTGCTTATTATCGCTATAGTATTTTTTGTAAAAAGCAGATGAAACGGCTAAACTATTTTTATTTTCACGGAAAGGATTCATTACCCGTATACCGGGCGGCAGTTCGCCCGTAAAATGAAGCGACTTGTTAAATGCAATTACTTTAGTTGCAAATGTTGCCATATAGTGAAGGAAGGTAAGTAATTTTACAGGGCAATAAAATTTGAATAGCCAGTAAGATCAATAGCCAGTCCAATAAAGAAGAAATAGTAAAGGGTAAAATTTAAACCTGCAAAGGATTTCATTTATATCCGGCACATCCCAATTTCAAATCCAGAATTTCAAATTTTAAATCACCTATGCTTCGTAAAGATTTTATCCGTTCAGGAATTCTATTATGTGCGCCTTATGTGCTGCCATTGCGCAACATGATGCCTGAAACCGGCAATGAAGATTATATTATGACAGTAAACGGACATATTCGTTCTGCCGATGCGGGATTTACACTAACGCACGAACATATCCTGGTAGACTTTATTGGCGCCGGCAAAATAACTACATCCCGTTACAATGCAAATGAAGTATACAATAAGGCGCTGCCTGTTTTGCAGGAAGCAGTAAAAAATGGTTGCAAAACACTGGTAGAATGTACACCCAATTATCTTGGAAGAAATGCAGGGTTATTGCAAAGACTATCAAAAGCCAGCGGGCTTCATATTGTTTGCAATACCGGCTATTATGGGGCCGCAAAAGAAAAATTTTTGCCTAAACATGCTTATACAGATTCAGCCAAACAACTGGCAGCACGCTGGATAGGCGAATGGGAAACCGGTATAGAAGGCACCGGTATTAAACCCGGATTTATTAAAACCGGCGTAGATACCTTCCCATTATCTCAGGTACAGCAAAAGCTTATTGAGGCGGCCGCATTAACGCATTTATCAACGGGATTAACTTTTGGGGTGCATACAGGCAATGGGGATGCGGCACTGCAGGAATTGAAAATTATAAAAGCTACAGGTGTTAGTCCTGCGGCCTGGGTGTGGATTCATGCACAAAGCGAAAAGAACAGGGATATTCATCTGCAGGTTGCAAAAGAAGGAGGCTGGGTTTCTTTTGATGGACTCAGCGATGATTCGGTGCAGCAATACGTACAATTTTTGAAGGATATGAAAGCGGAAAAACTTTTGCACAAAACCCTTATTTCTCATGATGCAGGCTGGTATCACGTAGGCGAACCGGGTGGCGGTCAATTCAGGTACTATAATGCCGTTTTTAAGTTTATGCTGCCGTTGTTGAGAAAAGAGGGATTTTCCGGGAAAGAAATTAAACAGGTTTTTGAAGTCAATCCTGCGAATGCCTTAACCGTAAGGATCAGGAAAGGATGATTCAGGATGTGCTGCATATCTAAAACGGGCTGTATACGGCTATTGTAAGCATAGTGTATTTCTCCCGGTCTATTGCATTTTTAAAAAGTTAATCGTATATTGTTAACGTATGTAGTCAATCGCAAGTGCGGTATCGGGTTTGGTCCGAAAAGAGAGTACAACCACCTTAATAAAGTTGAATAATGAGTCCCTTCGTATGTTAGTAATTAGGTAGTAGTTGTTTTTTACGGTGTTCACTTTGCAGGTTACATCCTGGCTTTGGTTCGCTGGAAAGACGTCGAATCCGAAAGCGAGTTATGGAACATATTTCTCCCTAAAAGGTGTTTTTTTATGCCCGAACTTTTCCAATTCCCATCGGAGCTCATCGTATTAAACGGAAAAACAGGTTCTTCTAAATCTGCCGTGATTGAGTTTCTTTCCTCGCTTCAATACCCGGTAATTCATTTAGAACGGATTGCAAGACATAGAGGGTCTGTGTTTGGCAGCACCGGGATTGATGAGCAACAACCATCGCAGCACTTTTTTGAAAAACAGCTTAAGCAAATCTGCGAAGTATGCCGTTCAAGGCCTTTTATCTTTACCGAACAGAAACCATCTTCTATTGGTAAACGTAAAATACCTGAATGGTTGTATGCCAGAATGCAGGCAGGATTAATTGTGGAATTGCATGTTTCAAAAAACATAAGAGTACAGCATATAATAAAAGAATATTTTGATACAAAAGAAAAACGACAATATATTTTTAGCGCCGTATCTAAGTTATCTGGCCGGTTTTCAAGAGAAAAAATAGTAATGCTGCAGGAACTTATTTTGCAAAAAAACTGTGTTGCTTTTGTAAATGAACTGCTTGATTATTACGATCAGGCAGCTAAATATAAAACCGGCGGCACGAAACCGTTCATTGAAATATTTGCCGGAGAAGAATATAACACAGAAGACGTGGCAAAGCAAATTCTGAAATCATTAAACCATAAGGGTATTATTCTTTTTTAACAGCATCAATTTTGTCGTAATACAAACCGCTTGATCCTTCACCACGCCCTACCTGTTTTCTGTTGCCATACCAGTTGATCACAGCGCCGTTGTACCACCGTGTTCTTTGAAAGGTTGCTTTTAATTGCACGCCTGTTCTTGGAATTTCTTCTTCATTAATAAAATACGGCGCTGTTTGCTGATCATCATCACCAATACCATCGCGAAGTAATTGTGTGCGTGGACGCACATGCGTAAATTCGCTCCTGAACATTCTCGGCATAGAAGCGCGTTGCAATTGTACATCCCTGTTACTGCCGGGTATATGAACCGGAATAAATGGCAACCAGTTTTCAGGAACAGTATTGGAAAAAATATATTTAAACATAGTATCTGCCTGTTGCACATCATTATTCTGAACAATATCCAATTGCTGCAAATAATTTGTAAAACTCCTTGCAGCATGGTGTCCATCCCGGTGACTGCCCAGGTTGTCGGACATGCTTACTTCAATGGCCCATACATGATTGGTCATTTCATCACGGATAAAATGCACTTCTTCAAGAGGCTCGCTCTCTAAATTCTTTACAACGGCAGGCGGAACAAATAATCTTGTATCTGCAGGCTGGTCTCTTACACCATCGGGGTTAAGTGTACTTAAATTATACATGCCCCATCCCGTCCAGTTATCAGTCTCTCCCTGAATTGCAGGTTCAATAAAAGATTGCTCACCAAAAACATCCCGCACAACAATTCCCTTTATTTCACACAATGTCCCTACCGCCACCCGGTAGGGAATAATCAGCCAGTCGGTGTTATAGAGCAAAGCATATTCCGTAAAGATCAATTTTAAAAGATCTGTGGTGCCTGCATTGATGTTGCCCAAATCAATACTGCCATTTTCAAATTGCCACCAACGGGAATTGGGCGCGCCGGCAAACTTTGCTTCGGTAGGTATAATGGTGAGTAATTGCTCAGTAATACCTTCCTTTTCACTATTAGTGGCAGCACCGGATAAACCAGTGATCGTTTGAACTTTATTTACATCAAATGAATGCCAGTCAAGGTTGCCTGAATAATATTCATTTGCAGAAAGTACGATATTGTCTCCATCTTCGCCTGGTGAAGCACAGGCAAACTGGTATTCAAGATGACTGGCTAACCAGGCCGTATTATTTGAAGTGCTGTTAGGGCTGTAATTTTTTTTAAACCACGTTTCATAATCATTTACTGCCCGTGTAACAAAAACAGTATGTGCCGGATTATTGTTTGTAATATTTTTAACAGCGTCCGGAATATTATTCAGGCTTTCATAGAGTAGGAAGCCATCAAAATACCTGCCTGCAGATGCATTTACAATATCTACCAGGTATTCATTGCTTAACGATTCTGTTTTATTGATAATGATTTCATTTGAGTCCGTATTTTGAACCGGGTCAATATCTTTTAACGGATATAAAGTTTTTAATCGTGCCTTAAATACCTTACTGTTGTAACCAGCAACGCTTAGTTGGTTCGCTGCACTATCAAGGCATTTCATAAACATAAAGGCCGTTTCAAGTTTACTTTTAAAGTTGGGCCGGTATGATAAATTTTCAATTCGTTCTTCCAGCGGAATACTGTCAGAATATGCCTGCGCGGTTCCATTGGCTGTTTTAGTGCGTGAGATACGGGTAGTTTGCATCCGTATTTTAGCAAAGATAGCGGAGCCGGTATCTTCTCCCTGAAATTCACCGAATTGCCATTGCCTGGTAAGCATCCACAAGGC
>CAMPJQ010000114.1 GCA_946886925.1 uncultured Terrimonas sp. | reverse complement strand
TAGTTGTTATATTTGGAAAAACATACCATTATAACAACTGTACTGCGAAATATTGCTATTCTATCCGATCTGCTACCCTTAATCCTCTTTATTTTTTTTGCAAAGTCAAAAAAAAATATTGGGTTAAGGGTGGTTTTTTTTCTTGCCGTATACAGCGTTTTCGTCAATTTTTTTATTTTATCCAACAGGCAGTTATGGCAATATTCCTTTTTAATAGGAAGAATTACAACCATTGTTGAATTCTCGCTTTTCTCCTTATTATTTTTCAGGATACTTGAATCCAGGCTTTTTAAAAAAGGAATGATCGTCGTATCGGTTTTGATGGCCGCATACCTGATTTACTCCCTCCTTACTTTCTCAAACAGCTCTTTTGATTCAGTTCCGTTAGGCATTACCGCGATGGTATTTTTTATTTATTGCATTTTCTATCTTTTTGAAAGAGTAAAGGACCCCACCTCTCTTTTTTTATACTCTTCGCCTGCATTTTGGATAGTTGTGGCAATTATTATTTATTCGGCAGGTACCTTTTTCCCCTTCATTTATGCGCAGGAGTATATAAATAAATCGGACTTTAATCATGAATATAAGCTCATTCATTCAACCCTTTATATTCTGAAAAATTTGCTGTTCAGTGCCGCCATGCTTATTAGCGACAAGACCATTAAATCCACCCGTCCAATGAATAAAAAAAAGTAAAATAATTTTGTCCCTAAACTCACGTTGATGAACCAATGATACTCCTACAGATAACAAATCAATCCAACCCATTGAATATCTCCGGTGTGCTGTTTTTTGGCACCATGGGGATGCTGGCTCTTGCAATAGGGTTGGTACTTTTTATTATCTTTCACCAGCGCAGGGTGATCCGGTACCAGTTGCAGTTGAAGGAAATGGAGGAAGAACAGCAGAAAATACTGTTGAACGCATCTATCAGGTGGCAGGAAGAAGAGCGGCAAAGAATAGCCGCCGATTTGCACGATGATGCCGGGCCTTTACTGGCCACAGCCCGTTTGTATTTAAATGAAAACCTGGTGAAACAGGACATTAGTACCCAGTTACAGGCCATTTACAACGCCAAACAGATCATTGATGATACCATACAACTTATCCGTAATATTTCGCACAGCCTGATGCCGCCCACCTTAAAAAACTTTGGACTGGAGTCTGCTGTAAATGATTTGTTCCAAAAGATCAGCGGTTCGGGCAGCATGAATGCCAGCAGCAGGTTTCATGATTACCGTCAAAGGTTAAGACCAGAACAGGAACTGCTGGTGTTTAGGGTTATACAGGAACTGGTAAATAATATTTTAAAACACAGTAATGCCAGCTTTATCCATGTTACACAAAATTACAATGCCGACAAATTTTTCATTCGTTTGCATCATGATGGAAGAGGTATAACACAGACGGATGTAGAAAGGCTTAACAAAAGCGCCCTGGGTCTCGGACTAAAAAATATTCAAAGCAGGGCACGGGTATTGCAGGCTAAAATTGATTTTGAAAAAGATATGTCGCAAACCTATTATAAGGTTACCCTGGAAGTTCCTGTGGAGGAATATGAAATGATTTCTTAAAAAATGTTCATCCCATATCTATAAAACCAAGCTAAGTCATGAGTATTATTAAAGTTGCCATTGCTGATGATCACAAAATATTCCGCAAAGGGGTTATCCTTTCCTTACGACAGTATACCAATATTAAATTTGTGCTGGAGGCCGAAAACGGTGAGGAACTGCTGATGGGTTTGCCCGCAGCAGAGCCGGATGTTGTACTCATGGACCTGCGTATGCCGGTTAAAGACGGCATAGAAGCAACAAAAACAATAAGCAAACAATATCCTAACCTTCATGTAATTGTGCTTACCATGTATGAAGATGAAAGATTTGTATCGCATCTTATGGAAAATGGCGCCAATGGTTACCTGCTCAAAAGTGCCGACCCGGCTGAAATTAAAAAAGCCATTGTGGAAGTAATGGCCCGCGGCTATTACCTGAACAATTTCGTGAATAAGGTATTGCTGAAAAAATCGCATGCCCGCACAAAATCCATCCCTTCATTAACCAATGAAGTGGTAATAAGCGACAAAGAAAGAGAGGTGCTGCGGCTATTGTGCATGGAATTTACAGCCACTGAAATAGCACAAAAAATGGAGATCAGTCCTCGTACAGTAGAAGCTATTAAAGACAGGATGATGGAAAGATATAATGTTAAAAATACCGCCGGCCTTGTATTTTTTGCAGTGAAGAATAATTTAATTGATTGAGCAATTTATTCTTGGTGCAGCTCATATTATAGTACAGGTTACGCTATGGAATTCAGCACAAAATTTACCAGGCGGTCGCATCGGGTAAGGTGAAAAGCGTGTACATGTTCTTTAATTCCTTTGTCCAGGTTTTGGCGCAGCATGGCTTTTGCGCGGTTGAGGCGTACTTTTACGTTCGCTTCCTCAATGCCAAGTATATCACCGGTCTCCTTTACTGGTAGTTCTTCAATTTCCCTAAGCATAAACACAAGACGGTATTTTTCGGGAAGCTGCGCAATAGCCGTTTCCAGTGCAATACCCATTTCTTTGTTCATTAAAATATTAGAGGGAGTTTTCATACTGCCCATATTTTCGGGATGATATTCAATGTTGGTGACCTTTAAACGTGCCTTTTTATTTTTCTGCGCCAGACATTCATTCATTAATATTCTTACAAGCCAGGTACTCAATGACGCTCTTTGCTCAAACATATTCAAATGCTGATACGCTTTAATATATGCGTTTTGCATAGCATCTTCCACCTCCGTATCGTTGCCCAGTATGGATACGCCTACACGAAAAAGACGTTGATTGTAACGCCGCATGATCCATTCAAAAAACTGCTTTTCCCCGGAAAGTATCCTGCTCACCAGTTCCGTATCGGAAAGCTGGGCTGGCGGCAAAGTGGTTTGATGATTCATTTGCTCATTAGATTATGCAAACATCAAAAGGTTACAATTTTTATCAAAAAAATTTTGTAACCCTTTTGTCCCTTATGAATCTAACCTGTATACAAAAACATTCTTATGTCAACGATCAATCAATTACAAAACACATTAAAAATCACCTATGGCATTGTGCCTGTGGTGGCGGGGTTAGACAAATTTACAAATTTGCTCACAAACTGGGTGGATTACTTAGGTCGCAATGCCAGCATGCTGCCGGTAGATCCAATGCTGTTTATGAGAATAGTGGGAATTATAGAAATTATTGCAGGGATCATCGTACTGGTTAATCCGCTTAAAGGCGCTTATATAGTAATGATATGGCTGATTTGCATTGCATTACAACTCCTTGTCAGCGGACAGTATTTTGACGTAGCAGTCCGCGACCTGGTAATGGCCATAGGCGCATATACACTGTCGCAACTGACCATCATAAAAAACCAAAAACACAAATAATGAAAATGGAAGATATACTTGAGCAGGTTATTCCAACACAAAATCTGTCTGTAAACGGTAAAATAAAACTTATTGCACACCATTTTGAAAAGATCATGCGATTGCTGGAACTTGATATGGACGATGACAGTTTGAGAGATACACCCGGGAGGGTAGCTAAAATGTATGTAAAAGAAATATTCAGCGGACTTGACCCCGCGAATGAACCGCGGGTTACCCTTTTTGAAAAAAAATACAACTACAATTAAATCATACTGGAGAAAAATATTCCGGTATATTCCTATTGTGAACATCATTTTGTACCGATTATTGGTAAGGCGCATGTGGCTTATATTGCCAATGGTAAAATAGCAGGTTTATCTAAACTCAACAGGGTAGTCAATTATTTTTCCAGGCGTCCGCAGGTACAGGAACGTCTGACTGCAGAAATCGCTGATTTTTTAAAAGCCAAACTCCATACAGAAAATGTGGCTGTTATTATTGAGGCCGAACATCTGTGCATCGCTTCCCGCGGTATAAGAGATGCCGGCAGCACCACTATTACCGGCAGCTATCATGGCAGACTGGGAGCTGAGAAAAAAAGTGAACTGATCCAACTATTAAAAATTTGATCAGCCAAATAATATGCTGTTCCTAACATTCACCCAACGTTAATTCTTTACCCTGCCATTTTTCAATAACCATACATCGAACCAATTTACCTGCCTGGCTTTTTTAGATCATTCCCAACACCATTGCGTACTGCACTTATCCCATTTCTGGTGACCAAAATTGCCGCGCTGCGCTGTGTCATGTGAGGCTGTTTCAAAAGGGCCGGTATATAAGATATGGCACTGAGATTATTTCATTATATTGTTCCCCAAATATTACCAACAGGAATAGTTGCCCACCTCTAAAATCATGTGCATGTCATTCAAAAAAATATTGATTTTTATAACGCTTTTTTCCCAACTCCGCGGCATAGCCCAGCAGGATCTGCAATTGTGGTACAACAGCCCGGCAAAAAAATGGACAGATGCTTTACCCGTTGGCAACGGCCGTTTAGGTGCCATGGTATTTGGTAAATACGATCATGAGCGCATTCAACTGAACGAAGAAAGCGTGTGGGCCGGAAGTAAGATCAACAACAACAATCCCCTGGCATCAGAACACCTCTCTCAAATACAAACGGCTTTATTTAACGGAGTGTATAAAGAAGCACTTGATCTTTCAACCAAATACCTCGTAGGAACTCCACCAAGGGTGCGTTCTTACCAGCCTCTTGGCAGCCTGTTTATTAACTATGTATGGAAAGGGAAAGTACAGCAATATAAAAGATCCTTAACACTTAATACAGGCATAGCGGCAACGGAATATACCGCAGATGGTAATAAAATAATACAGGAGGTATATGCTTCTGCACCGCAGGATGTTATTGTAGTAACGATAAACGCTGCCCGCCCTTTTGATGTGGAATTTTTCCTTTCGCGTGAGCAGGATACCCATGAATATAAAAGCGAAGAAAATATGGCATGGTTCAACGGGCAAATTGAAGATAAGGAAGATACCCTGGCGGGCCCGGGAGGAAAGCATATGCGTTTTTCAGGCGCCATGAAAATCATACATACAGACGGAAAAACAAGTTCGCTGGTAACCGATTCATCTGCAGGCTACCGGGTAAAGTCAGCAAAAAATATTGTACTGCTCGTAACGGGCGCTACCGATTACAATTTTGATAAACTAAATTTTGATGCGTCTATTGACCCACTGACCATTTGTAAAACAAAAATCAATAAGGCTGCCGGCTTTTCTGCCACTACTTTAAAACAATTACATGTAAAAGATCACCGGTCTTTTTTTGACCGCGTAAGCTTTACGCTGGCTGGAGATGAAGATGCGCTGAAGACAATTCCCACCAATGAACGACTGGAACGGGTAAAGTCCGGCACAACAGATCATGGCCTTATTGTGCTGTACTACCAGTATGGCCGTTACCTGCTGATGGGTTCGTCACGCAAGCCGGGAAGGCTTCCCGCCAACTTACAGGGCATATGGAATGAAGCGTATAATGCACCCTGGAATGCCGACTTTCATACCAATATCAACCTGCAAATGAATTATTGGCCTGCGGAAACGGGGAATCTTCCTGAAACCACTATACCCCTTGCGCATTTTATGGAAAAGCTTACCATTCCCGGTGGGGTTACAGCCAAAGAAATGTATAACGCCAAAGGATGGACGCTGCATCATTTAACAGACGCATTTGGCAGAACCAGTGTAGCAGATGGCGTTTGGGGCGTATCGCCCATGGCCGGCCCGTGGATGACATTTCCGCTGTATCGCCACTATGAATTTACCGGTGATACAAATTACCTGCGCAATACAGCTTACCCGGTTATAAAAGGATCTGTGGCATTTGTATTGGATTTCTTAATCGCTTCTCCACAAGGGTATTTGGTTACCAATCCATCCCATTCGCCTGAAAACGCCTTTTTTGTACCCGGTACCAACCGCAAAGAAAGTTCGCAGTTGTGTTATGCCAGTACCATAGATATAGAGATCATCCAGGGTCTGTTCAACAATTTTACCAATGCCGCTACCCTGCTGCATCTTGACGCTGATTTGGTGAACAAGGTAAAAGCAGCTCAACAAAAACTTCCTCCCATTAAAATTGGCGCCAACGGCACCATACAGGAATGGATAGAAGACTTTGAAGAAACAGAGCCCGGCCACCGTCACATGTCGCATTTGCTGGGACTATACCCGCTGAATCTTATATCGCCTCAAACACCAGCCTTGTATGCTGCTGCAAAAAAAACAATTGAACGCCGCCTGGCTAACGGTGGCGGACATACGGGATGGAGCAAGGCCTGGATCATTAATTTTTATGCGCGTTTACAGGATGGTGAAAAATGCGGTGAGCAGGTGCAGTCATTGCTCCAAAACAGTACCCTGATCAGCCTGTTGAGTACACATCCGCCTTTTCAGATTGATGGCAACTTTGGTGGTGCGGCAGGTATCGCAGAAATGTTGTTGCAATCGCAAAACAACGAAATACATATTTTACCGGCACTTCCCTCTTCCTGGCCGGGTGGAAGTATAAAGGGGCTGCGTGCAAGAGGCGGTTACACTATAGCTGTGAGCTGGCAGTCGGGTAAACTAACACAACTTATCATTAATGCCGATAAGGCGGGCACACACAGCGTCAGATATGGAAATAAAGTACTGCAGGTACAGCTAAAAAAGGGTAACAATACTGTGGCATTATAATGCATTATAGTAAAGGCCCGCGGCGCCGAGTATACCACTATTGTGCAGATCAGACAACTCAATACGCAACCCCTGAAGTGATTTTGAAAAGGCAAAGCTGTTAATGCGTTCCCACATGGTTTGCTGAAAATACGGATAAGCATGCCGCACGGAGCCGCCAAATACGATCAGCGGCGGGTCGTAGACATATAATATCATTTTTATGGTATTACCCAAATGTGTTCCCATTTCCGCGTACCATTGCAGGGCCTGTACATCACCTGCTTTTGCCCGCTCAAATACCACCTGACCATCGGTTTGATACACGTTTTGAAAGAATTGTCCGCTGCCATAATATTCATAACAGTGATCCAGGTAATCCACCATACCAAATTCACCGGCGCCACAGTTAGGACCAGCATATAAACACTTGTTAATTATTATTCCCGCGCCAATGCCCGTTCCAATGGTAAGCCCGATCATGTGATCGGCGCCAATGCCTTTACCAAAGTAAAATTCACCCAGGGCAAAACAATTGGCATCATTGTTTACAAAAACAGGCACCCCGTATCGTTCTTCCATGATTGCTTTCAGCGGCACTTCTTTCCAGGAAGGAATATATTGCACGTCATACACAATACCTTTTTCCACATCTACCACACTGGGCACGCCAATACCTATTCCCGCCACAGCCCTGTTCATCAGTACATCAACAATAGCATATATATCCTGCAAAACCTCTTCCACCGTTCCTTTATTCTGTATAGCTCTTGCCTGTATGCCGGATATTCCCGTCCCCGTTACCAGGCCGCCCCGGATATTTGTTGCGCCAAGATCAATACCAATGACCACTTCCTCATGCATAATATTTCTTTTATACGGTTAATGAGCGGTTGCTTTCTTTTTACGGGTGATGATCTTATTGGTAACAATAGGTTTAGCCCAAAACCCGATGCTTAAAATATAGCCAACCGGGATGTAAATAAACAGCATGCCATAACGCAATCCAATCTGATCGCCCAGCGACCCTACAATAAGCGGCACCACTGCTCCCCCCACTATTCCGGTAACCAATATACCTGCAAA
>CAMPJQ010000113.1 GCA_946886925.1 uncultured Terrimonas sp. | reverse complement strand
CCACAAATTCATGTTGAAACCCCTATCTTTGCCCCCACTTTAAACTTTTGTAAACGCTTTTTTGTATGCAACTGAAAGGTTTGGTCTCTGTTTTTGCGATTGCATTGATTGCTATATCCCTTTACCAACTGCATTTTACATGGGTGGTGCACAACCACGAGGGGAAGATGGAAAAACAAGCCCTTAACTGGGTAAATTCTCATTATAACGGCGCTTCACAGGAAGCCAAAGATTCTGCTTATGAGCGCAGGTTAAGCCGCTTATTGGACAGTACCAAAGGAAAAGTCATTACTTACGGCATTAACGGCGCTACCAGCTACCAAAAAGCCAAGGAACAGGAATTAAGCCTGGGATTGGATTTACAGGGTGGTATGAGCGTAACGCTTGAGGTGGAATTGGAAAATTTACTCCGCTCTATTTCCAACAGTCCCAAGGATGCTAACCTGAACAAGGCTTTGGAACTTGCCAGTCAGCGTAAAGGAACAACAGACGCTGATTATATAAGTTTGTTTGCAACGGCATATAAGGAAGTAAATCCTTCCGGAAAATTATCCGGATTATTTGCCAATGCCGGGCAGCGTAATATTAAACTGGAAGATTCTGACGACCAGGTTATTACCAAGTTAAGAACGATGGCAGGAGAGGCTTTTCAAAATACTTTCAGGGTACTAACCAAGCGTATTGACCAGTTTGGTGTGGCTCAGCCTAATATAAACCCCGATCCGCGCAAGGGCACAATAAGTGTAGAGCTGGCGGGTGTAAAAGATGATCCTGAAAGAGTACGTAAAATATTACAGGCTACCGCCAACATGCAGTTTTGGGAAGTATATACGGGTAATGAACTGGCACAGTCTTTTACCCAGGCCGAAGAAGCACTGAAGAAAATAAGCGGCGACAACAAACCGGCTGCCGACACAAGCCAAAAAAACGCAGATACTACACAAGCGGTTGCTGCTTCTACCGATACTACCAAAACACTTTCATTAAGCGACCTATCGGCCGATAGCAATCAAAAAGCAAACAATAATACTGCCACACCTGCCACTACTCATACTATTTTGGGGCTGCTGATGCAGGCTCCGCAGGGTGATGCAGCCATTGCTTATGTGCCGGTAAGAGACACCGCTTTATTAAATGAGAATCTTAAGACCGTACAGGATATCTTTCCGGCCAACGCCCGTTTTTTATATGGCATTGCACCAAACGGAGCGGGTACAACTTCAAATGTACTTCCGCTGTATGCCATCAAAACACGCGACGGGGATAAAGCGCCTCTTGAAGGAGATGATGTGGAAGAATCTACTATTTCTTACGATGAGCGCGGTCGGCCGGCAGTTTCGCTGAGAATGACCAAGCAGGGTACGAAAAAATGGGCGGACCTTACTACAGCAAATGTAAACAAACCTGTAGCCATTTCGCTGGATAATATTATATACTCAGCTCCCAATGTTATCAATCCTATATTGGATGGCAACTCCCAGATTTCCGGCAGTTTTACCGTAGAAGAAGCGTCCGATCTGGCAAATATCCTTCAGTCGGGCCAGTTAGCTGCACCGGCAAGAATTGTACAGGAACAAATGGTAGGACCCACATTGGGTGCGGAAGCCGTTAGAGGTGGCGCAATGTCGTTCATCATTTCTTTTGCGGTAATATTCGCATTGATGTTACTGTATTTTAATACCAGCGGCTGGATCGCCAACATAACATTAATATTAAACCTGTTTTTCACGATTGGTGTTTTAAGCGGACTGGGCGCCACATTAACGTCTGCAAGTATTGCTGCATTGGTGCTTGCAATTGGTATGGCAGTAGATACCAATGTGATCATATTTGAGCGTATCAAGGAAGAAATAACCTGGGGACGCAGCTATGCGATGGCTGTAGATCATGGATATAAACGGTCGTTACCGCCTGTGCTTGACGCGCACGTTACCACTTTACTAACCGCCATCATCCTGTACATTTTTGGTATGGGTCCTATTAAAGGTTTTGCCACCACGCAAATTATTGCTGTGGTATTAAACTTGTTCTGTGGTATCCTTATCGCCAGACTGGTTTCCGAATGGTGGACGAACAAAAAAGGACGTCACTTTGAATACTTCACTAAATTATCGCGTATCATATTCAAAAAAGCGCATTTCAAATTTGTGGAAGCTCGTAGATATGCTTATGCTATCTCTGTAGTAGTATTTATATTTGGGGTAGGGTCTTTCTTTTACGGGTTTGATGAAGGTGTAGAATATAAAGGAGGAAGAAGCTATACTATTCATTTTGATCATGCCCAGGAAAATGATGAAGTAAAAAATGCATTGCAAAAGGTTTTTGGGGAATATCCTGTAGTAAAAACGGTAGGTGATACACGTACCCTCAACATCACCACATCTTTCCAGAAAGAGAATCCTTCGCGCACAGCAGATTCTTTGGTGGAGGCAACTTTATATGGCGGGCTTAAGCCATTTTTAGCCGAAGGAACCAGTGCTTCCGATTTTAAAAGGGTATATCTCCAAAGCTCGCAAAGCGTGCAGCCTTCTATTTCAGAAGATCTGAAGCGGGGCGCTGTAACTGCTACCATTGTATCTATAATTCTTATCTTCTTTTATATTTTCATCCGCTTCCGCGACTGGAGATTTTCGCTCGGCACCATTTTTTCACTCGTGCATGACGTGTTTGTTACACTGGCGGTATTTTCCTTCTTCAGGCATATTATGCCGTTCCCGCTTGAAATTGACCAGCACTTTATCGCGGCAATATTAACGGTGGTAGGGTTTTCAATGAATGATACGGTAGTTGTATTTGACCGTATACGCGAATACAGCAGAACAATGAAAGGAGAAAGCAAACCCCGGATCATTGATGCTGCCATTAATGATACCTTAAGCCGTACCGTTATGACTTCGGTAACCGTGTTTATTGTACTACTGGTTCTATTTATTTTTGGCGGCGAAGTAACAAGAGGATTTTCTTTTGCTATGCTGATCGGTGTAATAACAGGTATCTACTCTTCGATATTTGTTGCAGCGCCTATATTGGTTGATTTTGCAAAAGATAAACCTTTGGGTAAATTAACCCCCGAAGAAACAAAGCAGCGGGCTAAAGCAAAGCAGGCTGCCGCTGCTGCACATTAGAAAAAAAGCATTTTATATACCAACCCCGGGTAATCAGTCCGGGGTTTTTTTATTACAGTAACTTAGCTTTGCTATCATTCATCCACTAATCCCGTTTAACAGGAATTGACTACTGATGAGTTATATATGTACCGTTGCCTCCAACTGGCCCAGGCTGGTGCGGGGCATGTTGCGCCTAACCCCATGGTTGGTGCTGTACTGGTGTACAATAACCGCATAATAGGTGAAGGCTATCACCGGGAGTATGGCATGCCTCATGCCGAAGTGAATTGTATTGCATCGGTAAAAAAGGAAGACCTGCGTCTGGTTAATAAAAGTGTGATGTACGTATCGCTGGAACCCTGCGCGCATTATGGTAAAACCCCACCCTGCGCCGATCTTATTATACAATATCGCATCCCTAAAGTAGTGGTGGGCTGCAGGGATCCTTTTCCGGAAGTAAACGGAAAAGGAATTGAAAAACTTCTGGCAGCAGGCGTAAACGTTACAACAGGCATACTGGAAAAAGAATGCAGGGAATTGAATAAGCGGTTCTTTACATTTCACACACAACGGATACCTTATATAGTGCTTAAATGGGCACAAAGCAGTGATGGTGCCATAGCCGCCACTGATGGTTCCGCTGTACAGATCAGCAATGCATACAGCAGCATACTGGTTCATCGCTGGCGCAGTGAAGAAGCGGCTATTTTGGTAGGAACCCGAACAGCAATGCTTGATGATCCGGCCTTAACTACGCGGTTATGGCCGGGTAAAAACCCCGTAAGGCTGGTTATTGACAGGGAATTGAAACTGCCTGTTTCTTTGCGGTTGTTTGATGAAAGTGTGCCGACTGTTATTTTTAATGAGCTAAAAAATACATTCTCGTCAGATGGGAATAATGTTTTTACGGAAGGAAGAAACTGGTTTTACCGGCTTAAAAGCGATGCAAATATTATTGACGAACTTATGAGAGCACTATATCATTTGGGCATACAGAGCGTACTGGTAGAGGGCGGGGCAAAATTACTGCAATCTTTCATAAACGAAAACAGGTGGAATGAAGCAAGGATTATTACGAATAAAACATCGCGCATTCCCGGAGGTATTAAGGCGCCGGAACTTGCGAAGGCACAAATGACAAGGGAAGATCATTTGTTTTCCGACAGGATTGAATATTATACCAATCCGTCATTACTGGTTTAAGTATTGTGCGTAGAGATTATTCAGGATAATGGCAAGCATATGGATTTCTATTATACAGTTGAGCAAAGAGCAACAGCAGAATATAAAGACAGGGGAAGCAGGTTCATAGCTTGTTTGATTCCGCTTGCATCGGTCAATGATTTTAAAAAAGAGCTGGAGGCTGTTAAAAAAGAATATCCCAAAGCCACGCACTATTGCTTTGCTTACCGGGTAGGATTAGATGGGAATAATTTCCGTGTTAGTGATGATGGTGAGCCTTCGGGCACTGCCGGAAAACCTATTCTGGGTCTTATAGAGAGCAAACAACTCACCAATGTGCTGATCGTTGTAACTCGTTATTTTGGCGGCACTTTACTGGGTGTGCCGGGTTTAATTAATGCGTATCGCTCGGCTGCTGCCCTGGTTTTGCAAACTGTACCTGTTGTACAAAAGTCCATCGAAAGGATATATACACTGCAATTTGACTATACTATTATGAACAGGATCATGACAATCATTAAACAGTATAATTGCAGCATAGCGGAGCAGCAATTGCAACTATTTTGTACTATGACAATTGGCATACCACAAAACAGGCTGGAAGAAGCGTTGTTCAAATTGAAAGAAATAAGAGGCCTGGAAATAAGTGCCGAGGGGTGAGCTGCGGCGGTTAAAAGTTTCAGGGAATTTCCCTGCGGCCTGCATCCTGCACTATTGTAACGAGCCAGGATCCCGCGCAACCGGCTACTTACCACTTATCGCTTACCACTATTTATGATATTGCAGCATCCATTCATAAACATTCATGCCGTTTTCTTTGTAGGAAGGATTGGTGGCTTTTGTCCATGCATCATGCCCGCCTGTTGGCCATAAGGTCATCCTGGCTTTAGGATTTGGATTGTAGCTATTGATCAGTCGTACAAAATCTTTTGTTTTTTGCACAGGCGCCGCCGGATCATCTTCATTATGAAATGTCCACACGGGTATATTTTTCGATGCTATCGCCTTAGTATTTGATGCGGTTGCAGTATTGGAAGCACAAATGGGTGCAACGGCTGCTACCATCTGACCATACTTAGCGGCGAAGTTCCAGGTGGTATTACCGCCTAAGCTCAGCCCTGTAACATATATCCTGGTAGTATCCACTCTTAATTTTGCGATGGCATATTTTATCATAGCATATACATCCTCCGGTGTTGTCCAGCTTTTAACCTGTGGGGAAAGCACAATAAAAGAGAAATTTTTACCTCCTGTTGTGAAGCTGGAAGGGAATTTCTTTTTGTTGATGAGGTTGGGAACTGCATTTTTTAATACTTTGGGTAAGTCTGTTGTGCCGTTACCCATTTCTCCGGCTCCATGAAGGAAGATGAGCAAAGGATAATGTTTTGTTGTTGAGTCGTAACGTGCGGGCAATGCCCTGTAAAATCCGGCACAATTGGCTGTAACATTATAATGAACCGCCACCTGAATTGGGGGGAGGGTTTCAATAATATCAATATCTGGTTTAGTGCTGCTACCGTCTGCGTTTAAGCCGGCGTTTTCTTTTTTGCAGGAAATGAAAATGCTATGGAGTAAAAGAATACATAACAATTTTGCAATTGCAGGTTTCATGGGATCAGATTTTATAAATAACGGATTATCGCCGTTGTTTATTCAAATCTGGTGCCGGCTGTAGTTGATAAATGTGAAAATTTATTCTTCCATTTCTCTTTTGATCGTTTCGGAAATGGCTACCAGTACTTTATCAATCCGGTGCCCGTCCATATCGGCTACTTCAAAAGTAAATCCCCGCCAGTCAAGCCTGTCGCCGGTATGTGGAATACGTTCTAATTGATGTAAGATAAATCCTGCAAGCGTATCAAAATCGTGCTCGCCTTCATTCATCCATTCCGTCTTTTCAAAGGTTCTTAAAAAGTCGTAAAAAGGGATCTGACCGTCTACAAAGTAAGTACCGTCTTCTCTTTCCGTTATCTCATAATCTTCTTCATCTGTTTCCGGTATGTCTCCCACAATGGCTTCCAGAATATCGTTTAGCGTTATCATGCCCAGGAGGCTTCCATATTCATCTACTACAAAACAGCAATGTATTTTTGTTTCCTTAAACCTTTCCAGCACCTGGTAAGCCGTATTGTTTTCGGGTACAAACAGTGTAGGTTGCATGATCTCGGCGAGCAATGTGCTATTTTCATGCACATACAGATCTTTAATAGATACCACACCTTTTATATTGTCAATATCCCCATCACAAACAGGATATACAGAGTGTGGTTCGGCGATGATCTTTTCTTTTATTTTTTGTTCGTTTTTATGAAGGGTGAACCAAACAATATCATTCCGGTGGGTCATTAGTGATGTAATGTTTCTGTCGCCAAGATGAAAGACACGCTCAATGATTTCCTGTTCGGCTTCTTCAATGGTTCCCTGCTCCGTTCCTTCACTAATGATTGCCTTGATCTCTTCTTCTGTTACCTGGTTATCTTTTCCTTTTATGTTCAATAACTTAACCGTATAATAGGTTGACTTGCTTAAAAACCAAACAAAGGGGTAAGCAATTTTGCTGAGTATGCGCATGGGCGCCGCAACCAGTTTGGCTATGCCTTCCGGGCGAGAAAGTCCAATCCGTTTGGGAACCAGTTCTCCCAGTATGAGTGTAAAATAGGTAAGAATGATTACAATAATGGCTGTGGCGGATGCGCTTGCATAGGGTCCGATCCATTCAAACCTGTTGAGATAAGCAATTAAATCTGTTTTTAATGCTTCGCCAGAGAAGATACCGGTTAAAATTCCAATAAGGGTAATGCCAATTTGTACAGTAGAAAAAAAGGCATCTGGTTTCTCCATGAGTTTTAATGCCTCTTTTGCCCTTTTGTCTCCCTTTGATGCCTGTGTTTCTAATCTTGTTTTCCGGGAAGATACCAGTGCCATCTCTGCCATGGAAAAAATGCCGTTCAATAAAATTAATCCCAGTATAATCAAAATTTCGATCATAATGTATGAAGTTAAGCTAAAGTGGATAAACCTGCTTTCTTATTGAAAGCCCAGGCAGTGCCCATGCCAACAGTGCAACCCAGCAAGGCTCCGCAGGCAATATCCAATGGAAAATGTACGCCAACATATACCTGGGCATAGGATATGGCAAAGGCCCATGCAAACAATATCCATCTCCATGCCAATGGGATAAATAAAAGAGTTTTAAAAGCAAACATGGCCATGCCAAAATGATTGGCGGCATGCGAAGAAGTAAAGCTATAGGGTCCGCCGCAACCTACCACCTGCCGTACCGAATCGGCAAGAAATGGATCGGCACATGGCCTTAGGCGGCCTACCCACGGTTTGATTATTGAACTGCTGAACATATCAGTTATAGCGAATGTTATCAGGAAAAAAGCGATCCAGCCAAAACCCTTCTTTTTAAAATTTATTAGTATAAAAACAAGGGTGAACAGGTATAGTGGCGACCAGAAGAACTGGTTTCTTAACAAAGGTAAAAGACAGTCT
>CAMPJQ010000112.1 GCA_946886925.1 uncultured Terrimonas sp. | reverse complement strand
TGCTGATCTTCAGGAAGCCGCTGCTGTTTTACCCCTTGATTGGGAAGCAAAATACATTGGGCGTACTACAAAAGGCGCCGCAATGGCATTGCAGGCAAGAGCTTATTTATGGAGGAGCGATTGGGGAAACGCCCTCGGAGCGGCCAAGAATGTAATAGCATTGGGTAAGTATAGCCTTGTGCCTAAATATGGCGACCAGTTCAGAAGTACGGGTGAAAACGGACCGGAATCCATTTTTGAGATACAGGCTTTCTATACACCAACAGTTGATCAGGGCATTATTTATGCTAATGTGCAGGGTGTAAGAGGCGCCGGCGCATGGGACCTTGGGTGGGGATGGAATACCCCTACCCAGGTGCTGGTAGATGAATTTGAAGCAGGAGATCCAAGAAAGACAGAAACCATTCTTTTCTCCGGACAGGTAGATCCCCTGTATAGCGAAAATGTTCCGCCCTTTCCTACTATACCCCGTTTATACTGGAATAAAAAAATATATACCAAGCCAGAAGATCGTTTAGCCCTCAACAACAGGTTTGGCCCGTGGATGAATCACCGGATATTAAGATATGGGGATGTATTGCTGATGGCTGCGGAAGCCGCCAATGAACTGGGAGGTGAACAAAATACAACAGATGCACTGGCGTGGCTTGAAGAGATTCGCAACAGAGCCAGGGGCGGCAATAACGCGATCTTACCGCCTGTAACTACTACAGATCAGGCCGAGTTAAGAGACGCCATCCGTCATGAAAGATTTGTGGAACTGGGAATGGAAGAGCAACGTTTCTGGGATATTGTAAGATGGGGCATTGATGTGGATGTATTGCATGCCGCAGGAAAAACCAACTATGCCATCAAGCATCGCCTCTTACCTATTCCCCAGGGCGAAATTGATAAATCGGGCGGTACATTGATACAGAACCCGGATTATTAATGAACAATTGAACTATCATAAAACTATTGGTATGAAATCATATAAATTAATTCAGGTTTCGCTATTTATGGCCTTCATTTTTTGCCTGGTCATATCCGCCTGTCAAAAATTAGACAGGCCGGTGATGGGAGAAATTATCCCTGACCCTTTACCACCGGCCTTAGAAATATTGGGTAGCAAAAGCTATTGGCATTTCGATGGCAATGCGAGGGATACGGGTGAATATAAATTAGTCACCTCCATGAAGGGTGTATCTTTTGTACCAGGGGTAACAGTGGTGCCTGATGTAACCGCGGGAGAGGCAGCGCAAATAGGCCCGGGAGGCTATCTTGTATCAACAAGTTTGCCCGATGAATTAAAAGCTCCGGGCAGTTTCACTGTAGCTTTCTGGATGAATGGAGTAGGTCCTGTACAAGGCGGGGCGCAGGGATTGTTCGCTATTTCCAACAGCACACAATTCTGGGGCAATTTTGAAATGTTTCTTGAAAATTTAGACAATGGATCTGAGGCCTTTGTGAAGGTGCATATGTACAATAAAAATGCTTCGAATGGCACAGGTGAAGATTGGACAGAGGTTAAAATACCCGGAGCACTTGATAAATGGACCCATATTGCGGTAACATACGATGCAGCTACTGCTGAGCTTACCATATTTGCCGATGGACAACCCACCTCAATAAATAAAAAAGTTTTGGACGGTGGTAATTATGGCGATCTTGCATGGGATGATGTAACAGGGTTGGTTATGGGCTCATTTGCTTTCCAGGTTACCCCAACGCTGGCAAGTCATGGAGCTGAAACCTGGGCCAAATCGTTTAACGGGGCACTGGACCAGTTCAGAATTTTTACTAAGGCTTTAACCCCGGCCGAAGTTGCCAATTTATACAGCAATAAGTTATAACCCCGTAGGTTCAACGCATAAAAGGGCTGACGCAATAATGCTCAGCCCTTTTTTCAAAATAATATTCAATTGCCTGTTATAATGGGTATCAAACAAATAATAGCATTCACCATTTTCGTATCGTTTGTATTATCCTGTAATGATGAGGCCCCATTCTTCCAATCATTACATTCTTCCAAAACCAATATAACCTTTCAAAATATACTGCCTCAACGCAAGGGCTTTGGAATATTGTACTACATTAATTTTTACAACGGTGGCGGCGTAGCAACAGGCGATGTAAACAATGATGGATTGCCTGATATTTATTTTACTGCAAACAGCAGGGGTAACAATAAACTGTATCTGAATAAGGGCGATTTCCGGTTTGAAGATGTTACAGAAACAGCCGGAGTAAAAGGTTCCGCTGATTGGTGCAGCGGCGTTACAATGGCCGACATTAATGGCGATGGATTTTTAGATATATATGTTTCGGCGGTGAGCCAGGTTTTTGGATTAACGGGGCATAACGAATTGTTTATAAATAAAGGCGATGGAACTTTTGCAGAAAGCGCAGCAGTCTATGGACTGAACTTTTCGGGGCTTTCTACTCAGGCTGCATTTTTTGATTATGATCACGATGGCGACCTGGACTGCTATCTTTTAAATCATTCGCTAAGGCCACATGCAAATATTGTAGATACCAGCAACCGCAGAAAGTACGATGCTTTATCGGGCGATAAACTTTACCGCAACGAAATGAAGCCTCTCCCTCAAAAGAAGATTGAAACGTCGGGTACCGTATTTACCGATATATCGGCACAGGCGGGTATCTATCAAAGCAATTTAGGATATGGCCTTGGTCTGGCAATTGCCGACTTAAATAATGACGGCTGGGATGATATTTATATTGGCAATGATTTTCACGAAAATGATTATTACTATGTAAACAACGGTAATGGCTCGTTTACCGAAAGCGGAGCAAAGCATTTTCGGCATTACAGCCGGTTTAGTATGGGTAATGATATAGCAGATTATGACAATGACGGACAATTGGATGTTGTTACGGCGGATATGTTGCCGGCTGATGAAAAAATATTAAAAACATATGGAAGCGATGAGAACCCGGATATCTATAAACTCAAATTGGTGGACAATGGTTTCCAGTACCAATATTCAAAAAATTGCCTCCAACGCAATAATGGCAATGGAAGCAGCTTTAGTGAAACAAGTTTATTAAGTGGCGTATCTGCTACCGACTGGAGTTGGGCCCCTCTTTTTGCTGATTTTGATAACGATGGAAATAAAGACCTGTTTATATCAAGTGGTATTGTAAAGCGGCCGACTGATTTAGATTTTGTGCGGTTTGTTTCAGACCTGCAGCTACGGAAAGGAATGAGTAAAACAGATGAGTATGACGATATGGCCATAAAAAAAATGCCGGATGGAAGCTCTCATCCTTTTTTATTCAAAGGCAGCGGGAACTACGGCTTTAAAGATGCAAGCGATAGCTGGGGCACAGGTAAAATGAAAGGCTATTATACGGGGGCTTCATACGCCGACCTGGACAATGATGGCAGGCTGGATTTAATAATTAATGCTATAAATGCACCGGCTGTTATTTTGAAAAACAATGGAACACAGAATAATTATATTTCACTTTCTTTCAAAGGCGACAGCCTGAATATTTCTGGTATAGGCGCAAAAGTATATGTATTTGAAAATGGAAAAATGCAATACCAGCAATTGATGTCAACGAGGGGATTTCAATCTTCATCCGATCTTCGTTTACATTTCGGTTTGGATTCTTTGAGTATTATAGACAGCCTGCTGATTGTTTGGCCCGATCAACATTTCCAGATATTAAAAAATATAGCTCCCAATAAACAATTAACTATTTTCTGGAAAGAAGCAGCCGGAGTTTTTAAATACAATGAATTTTTTAAACCGGCAGAGTCATTGTTTTCAGAAACATCACATGCGGTTAACTGGAGACATACCGAAAACAAATTTGATGACTTTAGCGTTCAGTACCTGATACCTCATGCCCAATCAACCCGTGGGCCCAAAATAGCGGTGGCTGATGTGAACGCCGATGGACTGGATGATTTTTATGCCTGCGGCGCGATAGGACAACCCGGCGTTTTAATGGTGCAACAAAAATCCGGCTTGTTTGTTTCTGTTGATACCTCAGCTTTTAACGCTGATGCACTTTACGAGGATGTGGATGCTGTTTTTTTTGATGCCAATGGAGATGGGAGCCCTGATCTGTATGCAGCAAGCGGCGGCAACCAATATGTTTCCGGCAATTATCTTCAGGACAGGTTGTACCTGAATGACGGCAAAGGTCATTTTATTAAATCAGTAAACTCACTTCCTGCTATTGAACACAACAAATCTTCGGTTTCCGTTGCGGATGTTGATAACGATGGCGACACAGATATTTTTGTTGGCGTATTAGCCGATGCGCTGGCCTATGGCATTCCGCAAACTTCTTATTTATTATTAAATGACGGGAAAGCTAATTTCTCAATAGCTGATCAAAGCATTTCACTTGGCAGTATTGGAATTGTTACATCATCTGCCTTCGCAGATATTAACAATGATGGCTGGAACGATCTCATTGTTGCGGGAGAGTGGATGCCGATAACAATTTTCATTAATGAGAAAGGGAAATACAGACAAACAATTATCGCTAACTCAACAGGTTTATGGCAAACGGTTTTTATTGACGATGCAAACGGTGACGGCAATGTGGATATATTAGCCGGCAACTGGGGGTGGAATAATAAGTTCCGGAGTGAAAAAAATGGCCTCCTTAAAATGTATGTGGCCGATTTTGACAATAATGGACAAACCGAACAACTGCTTTCTTACACTTTAAATGGAAAGGAGTATCCTTTTCTTGCAAAAGACGAGTTGGAAAGACCGCTGCCCCTGTTAAGAGATCATTATCTCTATTATTCCGATTTTGCAGGCGTTGAAATGAAAGATGTTTTTTACGGATGGATTGATACCGTACACCCCGTTGTAGCAGAAAGATTGGGCTCGGCAATATGCTATGGCGATGGCAAAGGTGAGTTTACGATCAATGATCTGACTGTGGAATTGCAACTGGCCCCTATATTTTCTTTTCAAAAAATAAAGAGGAATAACTCAGGCGAAAGCACATGGCTTGCCGGGGGGAATTTTTTTGATATAATCCCTTACGAAGGAAGATATGACGCACAAGCCCTGGCGCTTTTCAATATCAATAAACAGAACCATGTTACCTGGTTGCCACAATCCAATTTAAGTGAGGTAGAAGGACAGGTTAGAGATATAAAGTGGCTGGGCACAGGCAGCAATGGAAAGGTATTGATGATAGCAAGAAATAATGACAGCCTGATAAATCTGGATTATTAAAGACATTGAACTATGGCTAAACTCTTATAAGTTAAATCAGTGAATGGTTACACTAATTCTTTAAACAATACATTATGCAATCCGAACTTTATTTTCACGGCAAAAAGCCTATGCGTACCGAAGTGATAAGCGGGTGGGTTTCTCCTGTAAGAAAGATAGGAATAGGTTTTGTATTCCTCTTGTTCACTACACTTTCGTTTGCTCAGAAAAAACAGGAAGCCACAGCTTTCAATCCTGCACAGCGGCCTAAAAATCTTTCCGATTCAGCCTTGCTCGACCTGGTGCAAAAGCAAACCTTTCGTTATTTCTGGGATTTTGCACACCCGGTTAGCGGTATGGCAAGAGAAAGGAGCAACATGGCCTACAATTACGGCAATGAAGTGGTAACTACCGGCGGAACCGGCTTTGGCGTGATGGCGGTTATTGCGGCAACAGAGCGGAAATGGATTGCAAGAGATACGGCTGCCAGGTTTTTATTGAAGATGGTGAGGTTTTTAGCGAAAGCGGATGCCTATCATGGCGTGTTTGCCCACTGGCTGGATGGTGCCACGGGTAAAACCATTCCCTTTAGCCGCAAAGATGATGGCGCCGACCTCGTTGAAAGCTCTTTTTTATTTCAGGGTTTACTTTGTGTGCGGCAGTATTTTAATGCAGATAATAATACAGAAAGAGAATTGCGTAACCGGATCAACGGATTATGGAATGATATTGAATGGGATTGGTTTACCCGCGATGGAAGGGATGTATTGTACTGGCACTGGAGTCCGAACAACGGCTGGGCAATGAATTTTGCAGTACGGGGGTTTAATGAATGTTTAATAATGTATGTGCTGGCGGCCAGCGGAAAAAGATATCCTGTTTCTGCTTCGGTATACCATAAAGGTTGGGCAGAAAGCAATTTTTTTAAAAACGGGAAAAAATTTTATAATATAGAATTGCCATTGGGTTTTGATTACGGTGGTCCGCTTTTCTTTTCGCATTATTCTTTCCTGGGGCTTGATCCGCGCGGGCTGAAAGACCGCTATGCAGACTATTGGATACAAAATCAAAATCACACTTTAATAAACCGTGCGTATTGCATAGATAATCCCAAAGATTTTAAAGGGTATGGAGAAGATTGCTGGGGACTAACGGCAAGCGATACCTACAATGGATACAATGCTCATTCGCCTACAAACGACTTTGGAACCATTACACCAACGGCCGCTTTATCGGCATTCCCTTATACACCCGAATACAGTATGAAAGCATTGAAACATTTTTATTACGATCTCGGCGATAAAATATGGAGTGAATACGGATTTGTAGATGCATTCAATGAAACAAAGAACTGGTATGCCAAAAGTCACCTGGCCATTGACCAGGGACCAATTATAGTAATGATAGAAAATTACAGGAGCGGGTTGCTTTGGAAATTATTTATGAGTTGCCCCGAAGTGCAGCAGGGATTAGAAAAATTAGGGTTTGAGAGTAGCCGGATAAGATCGGTGAAGGCGAAGGAAATGGCAGAAGAGGGTGGGTAAAGAGTATAAGCAGTAAGGGGTAAGTGCTAAGGAGTGATGGGGTGATAGTGAATGGTTCGTTGTTTGTTTAGCTGAGCTGTGTTTCCAAAATCAGTGGTCATTGTCTTCATATCGTCTTTAAAATAAATTTTATCCCATACACAATAGGTATCTTTTAAAGCATGTAACAAAAATCTTTTAAGTTAAAACGATTGTTATGAAAACATTCACCCGGCAGCAATTTTTGCAGCATACCGCCATGGCAGGCGCCGCACTGATGCTATCCTCACTGGAAGGCTTTGCACTTACAATGCCTGATAAAAAAATTAAGGTGGCCGTAATTGGGTGCGGCAGCGTTTCCGGCGTATACCTACCGCATTTGTCAAAATCCCCTTTTGTGGAGCTGGTAAGTGTATGCGATATTGTTTTTTCCCGTGCTCAAAAAAGAGCTCAGGAATTCAATGTCCTTTATCAATACCCGCATATAGATCAGCAACTGGCGGGTGCTCCTTTTGATTTGATGGTTACGCTCACAGATATGCAGGAGCATGGCCGGTTGAATAAACAGGCGCTGCAAAACGGAAAACATGTGTGGAGCGAAAAGCCCATGGCAAATACATATAAGGAAGGGAAAGCATTGCTGGAGCTGGCCAAAAATAAAAAGTTGCGGATATGGGGTGCGCCGGCAGTGGTGAACAGCCCGCAATTTGCATTCATGTCGCAGGCCATCCGTGAAGGCAAGCTGGGAAAAATTTCCAGCGCACACGCGCATTACGGTCATTTGGGACCTACCTGGTCTGCTTTCTTTTACGAAAAAGGTGGCGGCAGTCTTCCCGACCTTGGCGTATACAATATTGCCACTTTAACAGGACTGCTTGGTCCAGCCAAACATGTAATGGCCATGACCAGTATCGTCACCCCTGAAAGGACAGTAGATGATAAGGGAAAGATAAAAGTGGAAGCAGAAGACAATACCATGTTATTAATGGACCATGGAGAAGGTGTTATTTCGCATGTGCAATGCGGGTTCAATTATTTTGATCCGTACGGTCATGAGGGAAAAGGACAGCAAAATCCTACGATCACCATTTGGGGAACAAAAGGCA
>CAMPJQ010000111.1 GCA_946886925.1 uncultured Terrimonas sp. | reverse complement strand
GTGCAGGAAGTAATGATGCTGTAGTCAGCATTTTAAGTACAATGTCGGTGGTTAATAGCAAGTAGTGCAGGGAAAGTGCAAACGTAAGAATCACTCTGCAGATACACATGTTAATGAACGGTTTGTTTTATAAAAGAAAAGACTAAATGAGTAATCATCAATTAAGCCTATAAAACTTGCATTGTTTTTTGGTATAAAAATGTGCATACTTGCATATATCCGCGACTATCGCTTCTTTGTTTTTAATTTTGCTTCAAATATAGCGCCATGGCAATAACAGAAAGATTATTTTGGCTAACCGCAAGTCTTTGTTTTTGCGTTCCAATATTTGTTTTCGCCCAGCACCACGAACAAACAATTCCGGGCCGGCAGAATCCGGAAACCGGCATAGCGCCCCAGCCCCTTCTTGCACAGGCACTGCGCTTAAAGGAAGCCCTATCTTTTTTGGGTAGCTCATTGTCGGCCACCGATGAAAAACGTTTGGAAGCATTGCAGCATCAGCTACACAGTTCGGACATCGTTAAGCAGATACAGGATATCCTCGATCCCTACTGCCTGGCTGCTGTGCATATTAATCCCGAAGGAAGAGTAAAAGTAGAACGGGGATTGGCAAAAGCAAAATTAATGCAGGGGGGCTGGACGAGCTTTCTTGTAAAAGTGTACAATGAAGCGGGCGCCACGGCACAAATAGAAGTACAAAGTGCTAATGCCTTAAAACCGCAACACAGTTTTTCGTTTGATTCACGCGTATTGCCTGAAAATGTGATTACGCCCGGGGAAGTGGCCAATCGCTTTATGGATATACAAATGTATCGCAACCGGCCCTTATTGCCGAACCTTTCAGGATTGCCATTAGAATACGCCGTTGTTCAATTGTACAGTAAAGATGCAGGACTGCGTGAAGTGGAACTGGGGTTTAATGCCGGACAGGGGTCGCAGGATATCGGGTTTCGCAATACCATTAGCATCCTGTTTGAGATCAGCCCTGCGGTAACCGTTGTTTTTGATGTAAAAGATGAGGATGGAAAGCCGGTTATGGCTTCTTTTGTTATAACAGACAGCATTAACCGCAGCCCCCGAAAGCTATCGGGCGTATATCCATTACCTTCAAGAAGGGTTGCAGCATATGACGAGTACCCCGATTTTTTCTTTCAGCCACAGGTATACCGCAAAACCGGTGAGCATGTGCAATTGCCGCCGGGTAAATATCATATCACTTATACCAGGGGACCGGAATATATCCCACAAACAAAAATCGTTGTTGTTCCGCAGGAAACAGATACGGTGAACCTCTTTTTTACGCTCAGGCGTTGGATAAATATGTCACGGCTGGGATGGTATAGCGCCGATCATCATGTGCATGCAGCCGGTTGTAGTCATTACGATAGTCCCGAAGAAGGTGTTCGGCCTGCAGACATGTGGCGGCAGGCACTCGGAGAGGACCTGAATGTAGCTTCGGTACTTACGTGGGGACCCAGTTGGTATCATCAAAAATCTTTCTTTACCGGAAATGATGATGCACTCTCTACCCGAAAAAACATTATGCATTATGATGTGGAAGTATCCGGGTTTCCCTCATCACATGCGGGGCATCTTGTATTGCTGCGGCTTAAAGAAGATGATTACCCTGGCACCACTCAAATAGAAGAATGGCCAAGCTGGACATTGCCGGTGCTTACATGGGCCAGGTCGCAGGGTGCTGTTACAGGGTATGCACATTCGGGCTGGGGTTTGGCACCCATGCAGCCCACTCCTGAATTGCCCAATTATATAATACCAAAGATGGACTATATAGGTGCCAATGAATACATTGTAACAGCCGCTCTCGGTGCCGTGGATTTTTATAGTGCCGGGGATACGCCGGTGCCCTGGGAATTGAATATGTGGTATCATACGCTTAACTGTGGGTTTAAGATACCATTGAGTGGCGAAACCGATTTCCCGTGTATCACCGATGAACGGATCGGGCAGGCGCGTACTTATTTTAAAGCAGAAAAAGACGCTGTTAATTATGACAATTTTGTGGAAGCCATAAAAAAAGGGAACAACTATGTATCGGAAGGCGGATCGCACATTATAAATTTTAAAGTGAATGGAGTTGAAGTGAAAGACAATGAAGCTTCGCTTAAGCAGCAACAAACGATAAATATTACAGCAGACGTTGCTTCATGGCTACCCGAACAACAGCCTTCGCTATATACCGGCATTGAAAAAAGATCTTTTAATGAAGCAACTTACTGGCATAGTGAGAGAGCAAGGATTGGTAAATCGCGCAAGGTGCGGGTTGAACTGATTGTTAATGGCAGGGCGGTTGATACCACTGAAATAACTGCCGACGGGCAAATCAAAAGGGTGCGATTCGCCACCAGCATAACCCGCTCTTCATGGGTGGCATTGAGAGTATATGCCAGCGCTCATACCAATCCCATTTTTATTACCGTAAACGAAAAGCCGGTAGCCGAAGCAAAAAGTGCACAGTGGTGTATACAGGCGCTGGATCAGTGCTGGAAAAAAAAGGAACCCAATATCAGAGTAGAAGAAAGACCTGCCGCCAAAGCAGCTTACGACAGGGCGCGGAAAGTATATGAAAATATTGTAAGAGAAACAAGTCAATAAAAAAACAATTATCAATCCGGTAAAATTTCGCATTCCCAGCCCCGGGTTTGTCCGTATGCTACAATTTCATCTGCCTTTTTATCGCAGCCCTTTTCTTTTATATTACCTGCCATGTCCGTGCACTCATAGCACCTGTTTTTCATGCAGGAAAATCCCAGCAACGACAATAGCGCAATTACAAAAATATTTTTCATATGCCTGTTTTGGATGATTGGCTCAACATGATTTTATGTACAAAGTTTTCTACATACTTTTACGCAATGGATTCCAATAATATTTTTAATACTTCTCTGCAATAGAAAAGCTGCAGATTGATTGATTCGTTTTTTTGAGGCGAAAGCTTTTCTACTTTTTTAATTTCATCTTTAAAAGCAATTGCAAAATAAGCGAATACGTCATTATTGGATTCGGGTACTGGTGTGGCATAGCCGGTGATCCCAATTCCCCAGTCGCTGCTAAAAAGCGGGCAAACGTGTAAAGCCATTTCTATGGCAACTTTCTCCGATACGCAATTACAGGCAAGGGCATGAATAGGCTCCACATTAAGATGCCTGTACTTTTGCGCAATATTATAAGCTGTAACGCCTCCCTGGTAAAATCCAATTGATCCTTCCGCTGAGGAGAAAGCCACCTGCATTAAGCCGGAAGTTACACTTTCGGCTACTGCAATCGTTTCATTCCGCTCCAGTAAAATACTGCCTATATCATTGAGATAACTGCCTGGAAATAAATCCATAAATCAGCAATTTATTGTTATACAGTTTAATTAGCCACCAGTTTCGTTATAAGAAGCGTCAACCGGTTTTGATTCCGGAGACCCCTTTTGCCTGAGCCAAATTGAAAGCAACACAATGGAAGCCACCGCCAAAAATTCGCTTTGCCAGTTCTGGAACGATTCAAACCAGAAACGTGGTGATGCGATATATGCATTCCATGAGTCGGGAGGCAGGCCCTTATCTGATTGCTCCTCATTATGTCCTTTAAGGCTCCCATAAAAATGCAGCGCAAAAGAAACCAGGAATAAAAGAGCAAAAGCGATTGAAAGCGAATTTTTATATATACTTAACCATATCCCTCCTTTCTTCACCGGCCATGGGGCTTTTGAGTGAACCTTTGGCTCCCTGTCCACCTCCTCCTTTCCCTCCATCTTTTTCGATTCAGAGGATCCCAGTTGTCTTAAGCTTACAGTTAACAATACATATAGCGTCATTTGTAAAAACTCGCTTTCCCAGTTTTCAAAAGTAGCCTGTATAAAATGTCCGCTTTGGCTGTATTGCCCAACAGACAATGCCGGTTTGCCCTCTTCCGCTCTTTCTTTATTCTTTTCATTCCATCCTGTAAAAAACTGGGCAACTAAAAAAATAAGCATCAGCGTAAGTAATACAAGACTGAGCCCATTGCGGCGCATAAAAGAATATTGACTGCTCATATGGATGTATCTGTTTTTTGGAAATGTTCTTCAATAGCATTGCCAACTGCCGCAGTTAGCTCATCAGGTCTCTGCTCGTTTACTGCCCAGTTTCCATTATTGGAAACCATGCCAAAGAACACCTCATTCAAAACCACATGATACGAAACAGGTACGCCAGCATCATTGGTTTTATCAGAAGGGATTACCCGCCCTTTATATTTTTTTCCTGCCGATTCAAAACCAATATTAAATGTTTTGTCTTCCATGCCAGTTAATTACAGGTGTCGTTTATTGTTTGATTTGATTATATACAAGATGTGTGCCGTGGCTTTTAAAGCCTGAAGCTTTATTTCTACCCTGGCTTATAATTTGAATGGTATACAAATTAAACACAGGTAATGCCGGAAGGACCCAGTATCGTTATTTTTACGGAAGTAGTGCAGCAATTTAAAGGTAAGAAGATAAAAAGCGCTCGCGGGAATGCTAAGATTGATATGAGTTCCTTTGCAGGCCAAAAGATACTGGATATCAGGAGTTGGGGTAAGCAGATTTTTATTTGCCTTGAAAATACTACTATCCGCATTCATTTCCTGATGTTTGGCTCCTACAGTGTAAATGAACAAACCAAACCGGATAAAAGCCTTCGGTTAGGTCTTGACTTTTCTAATGGATCCATCTATTTCTATACCTGTTCTGTAAAAGTTATTGAGGGCGACCTTGATGCATTGTATGACTGGGAGGCCGATGTGCTCAGTGATTTATGGAATGCAGCCCGGGCAGGAAAAAGATTAAAATCCATGCCGGAAGCAATGGTATGCGACGCCTTACTTGATCAGCAGGTATTTTCGGGAGTGGGAAATATTATAAAAAATGAGGTTTTGTACCGCATAAAGCTTCACCCCGAAGCAATGGTTGGTAAAATTCCACCCCGCAAAATAACGGAACTCATTAAGGAAGCGCGTAATTACAGCTTTGATTTTCTAAAATGGAAGAAAGCATTTGAATTAAAAAAACACTGGCTGGCGCATACCAAAAAAATTTGCCCCCGGTGTAATCTTCCCTTCATAAAAAAATACTGCGGCAAAACCCACCGGAGAAGTTTCTTTTGTGAAAATTGCCAGGTAAATTATAGTTAATGCATTTTTCAGCTAAGGCAGAACATCTTTCATGAGGTAACTTTATAACATGAAACGATCCGGGTCTGCTGATCTTCCATTGCACTATGGATATGTTCCCAAATGGCTTGCCGAACGCATGGCTAAACTGGGGTTCGCTATTACAGAATCCATCATTAATACATACGGTAAAGAAGAAATGCTTCGGAGGCTGTCGCATCCTTTCTGGTTTCAAAGCCTGGGCGCGGTAATGGGAATGGACTGGCATTCTTCGGGCATAACCACATCTGTGATGGGTGCGTTAAAACATGCTATTAATCCACATGCCAAACAGTTAGGAATTTATGTATGTGGAGGCAAAGGCAAATTTTCAAAACAAACTCCTTCGGAACTTTTGCGTGTAGCTGATCGTACCGGGCTTGACGGAAATGAACTGGTACGATGCAGCAAGCTCAGTGCTAAAGTAGATAACACCGCCATTCAGGATGGATTTCAGTTGTATACGCATAATTTTATTGTAAGCGACAGCGGACAATGGACAGTTATACAACAGGGTATGCACGCAGGTAATAAAACCGCACGGCGTTATCATTGGCATTCCGGCGGACTTCATTCTTTTGTGGAGGCGCCGCATACCGGAATTTGCGGTGCTCACCAGGGACAAATTCTAAATCTTACCGATGCGCGGGCAGCAACAACGAGAGATCATATCGTACAATTTAGCCATGAAGATCCTTTACAACTGGTCAGGGAACTTCAGCATTGTATTATGCCGGCGCACCATGATGTGCGAAGCAGCAATATAAATCTGAAGCGGCTTGGAAGCATATTATGGATGGCGCATGAACAGCAGCCCCCGGATTTTGAAACCTTATTACTGCTCCGGCGCGTGGGCCCAAGAACAATTCAATCGCTTGCACTTGTAAGTGAAGTTATTCACGGAAGCCCTTCAAGATTTACCGATCCTGCAAGATTTTCTTTTGCGCACGGCGGTAAAGACGGGCATCCCTTCCCGGTTCCCATTGCTGTATACGATGAAACAATAAGTGTGTTGCAAACGTCGGTACAGAAAGCTAAGCTGGGCGCTCATGATAAATCGGAGGCAATAAAGAGGCTGCATGAAATAGCAACCCGTTCAGAAAAAGACTTTATAGTAAAAGACAATTTTGATGCGTTGCTCAAAAAAGAGAACGATGATTCGTGGAAATATGGCAGTAAAACCGTTTTTGGCGATATCCTTCCTCCGTCTGGCAATATTGATCCTGCCGTACAACTCTCGTTGTTTTAGGCGCTGCTCACTGGATATGATTGGGTTGATGAGCCGGTGATATATGATCTTCCATAAAGTTTATCTTCCTCACATAAGCTTTCCCGATTGCACAAACTGTGTAATATTTTCCTCCAACTATAATGCGCGCATTACTACAATGGTATTTTTATTACAGGAAACTGCTGTGATCGCTGCTACCAAAAGATATTCCTGGGGGGTGGCACATCATTTGTAAATCAGTTTGAGATAATACTATTCAGCAATTCACTATAATTTTAAAAATCACGATTATGCCAAACACAAAAAAGGCTCCGGCACATAGTAAAAAAACAAACGGAGCAAACGCTTCCACCACCATGGGCAATACACAATTAGAAAAATTTTTCATGGATGCCCTTAAGGATATTTACTGGGCCGAAAAACATTTAACCAAAGCGCTGCCTAAAATGAAGAAAGCAGCTACCACCGAAGAATTGCAGGATGCCATTGAAGATCATTTGGCTCAAACACAGGAGCATGTAAGCCGTTTGGAAAAGGTATTTGAAATGCTTGGCAAAAAAGCCCAGGCCAAAAAATGTGATGCGATGGAAGGCCTGGTAAAGGAGGGCGAAAGTGTTATTGAAGAAACAGAAGATGGAAGCATGACCAGAGATGTAGGCATTATTATTTCGGCCCAAAAGGTAGAACATTATGAAATTGCGGCTTATGGAGGCTTAACCCAGCTAGCCCGTACTATGGGCTTGGAAGATGTAGCCGGTATTTTACATGAAACGCTAGAAGAAGAAAAGCAAACTGATATGCTGCTTACGGAAATTGCCGAAAATGATATCAACTGGGAGGCAGAACAGGAAGAGACAGAATAGGTAAAAACTGCATTGCATAAGTAAACAAATATTTTATTAGCCATTTGGTTACGGTTTATTGTGTACTTGAAGTGAAGCCGCAGTTTGCAGATCAGTTGGAATATGTAGTAGCACATGTAACATCTGCAAATTGCGGCTTTATGGTTGATATTAGCTGTAACTATAAAAGGATTGCTAACAGGATATTAAAAATTGCTGTTATGCCGGATCGGTTTACCTTTTTATTTGAATGGGAATACAATCAATATGAAGCGTTCTGTTTTCGCAGTTTGGAAGATAATGGGCAAACTAAATACGCTGTTACCTTTAAGCCACCAAACCCTTTCCCGCAATTCGGGGATCAGCCACACAACTTATTTATGGAACCCGATGGCAGATTCTATTGCTGGGGAAGCAGTGATAAAGGTTGCCTTTATTTCAGGGCCAATCTTATACACTGGCTTAAAAAAAATCTGCAGGAACAGGAGCGTCTCAGTACAAATGAAGGCCCCGACAGTATCAGTCGTGATTACTAATTGCTATGCAATTGTTTGTAATATCTTTTGATCCCAGCAGCATAATTGCTAAAATTAATAAAGTATGATTAAAAGAGATGGTCAAAACATTAG
>CAMPJQ010000110.1 GCA_946886925.1 uncultured Terrimonas sp. | reverse complement strand
TTGCTATACTATACTTTATTTTATTTTCTATAGGAAAACCCGAGGTGTCTGACTGGCTGCGGGAAAAAATGAAAGGCGATATCCGCCGGATATTCCTTTTCCCTGTGTTGCTTGTGCTGTTGTATTTCAGTTATATAGCAATTAATGGGGAAAATCCATTGAAAGGAACTGTTTTTCTTGTTCCTTACCTTCTTTTTTTCCCGGTATTGCTATTTGCTGCAAACGGAAATAAAACTCAAAAAACAGGCTGGCCCGATTTTATCACTTTTGCACTCTATTTTTTCCCTGTTACGCTTCTTGAACCCGGCCCGTCTAATCTGCCCTTTAATGGCAGTGGATTCGATTCCGTTTACCGTATATCCGTTATGCTGTCGGCGGTATTTGCCTTTGTAATGGTAAGGAATATCCGCGATGTGGGTTTTTACCCTCTTTTTAAATGGAGCTCTCTCTTTACCACACTATGGGTATGGCTTGCTTTTTATGGCTTTGCATTTGTAATTGGTTATGCTCTTCAGTTTATTACATTATCCGAAGGGCATGCTATTGATCTTTTATCTGTTGAAAAAATCATAAAAAGAGCGCTGGGCATTTTTTTGCACACTGCGCTTTTCGAGGAACTGGTTTTTCGCGGCTTATTGCAAAATATGCTGACTAAACGTATCGGACAATCGGGTTCCTGGAAAATAAGCTGGATGTGGGGACTGGCAATACTAACGGTGCTTGCACTGCTTACCGGGTACTCATTAAAGGCTGATATGCAATGGTTCCCGGCGCTGGTTACGGTATTGCTTTGTGCCACAGCTTATGGCGTGGAAAGAACAGGCAAAGCCAAAACGGGCGCTTATACGGCGCTTGCTATTACCAGTGTTATTTTTGGGTTGGTGCACGCGCATGCAGGATCCGCTATTTTTGTTGGACTGGCTGCAGTTGGCGGCTGGGCTTATGGATATGTGTACCTTAAAACAGGCAATGTTTTTTATGCGGCACTTTTACATGCGTTGGTAAATGTTACTCCCTTATTATTTGGACTGGAACTGGCGAAATAAAATGATCAGTGTTTTCGTAGCTTTCAATCGGGAAGAACCGATATAAAGGCACAATAGGATAGGGCACAATAGAATAAAACGAACTATATGTACCTATGTGCCTGTGATCCTATGGGTGTAAAAAACTAAACACATAAGCATGGCAAGAACATAGGATACAATAGAGAATGCAAAAACTATGTGTACCTATGTACCTATGATTCTATGTGTTGAGAAGAAAAACCTTATATATCTGCGATTCTATGTGAGTTAAAAAATTACAGGAACTATCTTTGCATCATGCCACGCATTCTCGCTATTGATTATGGACTAAAACGAACCGGCATTGCCGTTACCGACCCTTTGCAGATCATCGCCACGGGGTTAACTACCATAGAATCTCCCAGGCTTATTGATTTCTTAAAAAAATATTTTGAGAAGGAGCAGGTAGAAAAAATAATTATTGGAGAGCCTAAAAACCTTGATGATTCCGATACACATGCAACTGCACTGGTGCGCAACGCAATTGAAAAAATGACGAAGGCTTTCCCTGGGATACCTGTTGAAAAAGCAGATGAAAGGTATACCTCTAAAATGGCGGTACAGGCTATGATAGACATGGGAATGAAAAAGAAACAACGCCGCAATAAAGCTCTCGTTGATGAAATTGCTGCCACTATAATATTACAGGAATATTTACAGCATAACTCCGGTTAGTTTCATTGACATTATTAATTGATCGTTCCTGTAAAAAAATCGGCAGGCACCCCTTTTACCCCGGGCTTTATGGAAAACAGTCCACCGCTTAGCGGGTAAGCCGCCAGTTGCGCTTCCGATAGTTCTCCGCGGGCGGTAGTAATATACAATGTGTCTAACTCTTTTCCTCCAAAAGCACATGAAGAAACGTTCGGCGCCGGTACTTCAATTTTCTGCAGTAGTTCGCCGGTCTCCGGATCAAATTTGCCCACCGCGTTAGCGCCCCAGAGCGCCGCCCATATTTTGCCCTCCGCATCCAGCGCAATACCGTCGGGGGAACCGCCACCATCCTGTATGGTTACTACCACTCTTCTGTTGGTGATGGCTCCATCTGCATCACTATAGTCAAACGCGTCTATTCTTCGCAGGTGGCTGTCAACATAATACATTGTTTTTTTATCTTTCGTCCACGCAATGCCGTTAGAAACCGTAACGCCATCCAGTATCTTATGCACTGTTTTATCTGTATCCATGCGGTATAGCGAAGCCGTTCCCTCTGTAAACCGAAGGTGCATGCTGCCCACCCAAAACCTGCCTGAAGGATCACACTTGCCGTCGTTAAAGCGGATATTATTGTTGGTAAGCGGATTGACAATGAACTGCAACCTGCCTGTTTGTGTATTAATGAAGTGAATGCCATTTTGGAGGGCAACCAAAGCGCCGCCACTTTTTACCGGAACCACAGTGCCCACTCTTTCTTTTACCCAAAGAGATTGATTTTCTTTGGTAACGGGATCATATATATGAAGCGTTCTGCCCTCAATGTTTACCCAATACAATTTATTTTCTGTGGGGTGCCATAAAGCACCTTCACCAAGTTGGGCTTTGGCGTCTATTTCAAGCGTTAGGTTTTCTGAACGGGGATTGTGCATATTATAGAGAGATAAAACAATTACAGAGCGGTAAACGTGTAAATTATACTGATGCTATGATAAAAATAGGAAAGAGCTGCGTATCGTCACATTAGGTAAATATATTAACTATTACCGGTTAGTCCGGTTTAGTGTTAATTCTTTATTTTCGCAAATGTTTAAGGAATAAAACAAAAAATATACGGATGAAACCTACATTGGTAATTATGGCAGCGGGGATGGCCTCGCGATATGGCAGTTTAAAACAAATACAACGATTTGGACCCTCCGGTGAAACAATTATGGACTATTCTATTTACGATGCATATCGCGCCGGATTTGGTAAAGTTGTATTTATTATCAGGAAAGAATTTGCCGATGATTTTAAATCCATTTTCGAACCCAAACTAAAAGGGAAAATTGCTGTTGATTATGTATTCCAGGATATGCAATCCTTTGTGGAGGGATACGAGATACCAGCAGACAGAACCAAACCCTGGGGAACAGCCCATGCTGTTTTATGTGCTTCCACTGTGGTACATGAACCCTTCATTGTAATTAACGCGGATGATTTTTATGGACGGGATGCTTTTGAAAAAGCATATCAATTTTTAACGAAAGAAGCCAATGATCATACTTTTGGATTAATAGGATACGAATTAATTAAAACGCTGTCAGATAATGGTTCTGTTAGCAGGGGCGTATGCAAGGTAGATGCTTCGGGAAACCTGGTAGAAATTGCTGAACGCACCAAAATATACCGCGATGGGGATCGCATTGTATATGAAGAAAACGATAATAAAGCGGAGGTACCCTCAGATTCAAAAGTTTCCATGAATTTCTGGTGCTTTACGCCTTATGTTTTCAGCATTTGCAAGGATATGTTTAACACATTTTTACAAAAAAACATCAATCAGCCCAAAGCCGAAATATATGTAGTGGATGTTGGAGCAGCATTCATAAAAATACCTGGCAATGCTTTAAAAGTCATTCCTACCCATTCCGAATGGTTTGGGGTAACGTATAAAGAAGACGCTCCAGGCGTGGAAAACAATATTAACACATTGGTTGCTAAAGGCGAATATCCTCAAAGTTTATGGGGAGATATTTAAAATTCACATGAAAAGTAAGCGGCGCCCGGCATCGCACAAAAGAAAAAACGGGTAAAATGGCATTATTTTAGGGCTGGTATTGTTTTATTTTCATACAACTTAATTTTTACCCAACTTGTACGTTATTATAGCGTACTTCTAAAAGAATGCCAGTGAAACAAACAATTATATTAATACTATTGCTTAGCGCCACTACTGTATATTCACAGGGAATATTAAAAAACGTAAGCATAGAAGCTTTTGGTGGCCTTGCCAATTACCAGGGGGAGTTACAGGAGAATACCTATACTTTTTCACAGGCGAAGCCTGCGGGCGCATTAGGAGCAAGTTATGCCTTAACTGATAAGATTTCTTTAAGAGGACTTATCACCTATGGTCATATACAGGCTGAAGACAGCTATAGCAGCAGTATTCAGCGGCGGAAACGTAACCTGAGTTTTTATTCAAAAATTTATGATGCCAGCCTCACAGGTGTATATGAATTTTTCGACATCATGGAAAAAAGGTATACTCCTTATTTATTCGCAGGCGTTTCGGTTTTTAATATGGGGCCTTACACCTTCGATTCGCTGGGTAATAAAATAGGTTTACAAGATTTGGGTACGGAGGGGCAAGGCTTGCCGGAATACCCGGGTAGAAAAAATTATAAACACCAGAATATCTCCATTCCTTTTGGAGGCGGCATACGTTTTGCCGTTACCCGCAATGTTTCTTTAGGCTGGGAATTCCGGTTCAATAAAACCTTTACCGATTACCTTGATGATGTAAGTACTAAATATGCTGATCCCAACATCTTATTTGCTGCCAAAGGGCCTAAAGCCGTTGAAATGGCATATCGTGGAGGTGAAATTAAAAACGGCAATCCCGCTTATCCTGTTGCAGGAACCGTTAGGGGTAATCCTAAAACCAAGGACTGGTATTATTTTTCTGGTATTACCATCAGCTACAAATTATTTAATGACCGCGACTTTAACCGCGGAAACGGTGGCAAAGGAATACCCTGCCCGAAGAACGTATATTGACAGCGGAATGTAGTGTTAGCAGTTAAATATGGGGTATAATGCCAATTGTTAGTACCCGGCCAATCGCAGTGTTAATTACCGTTTCCATTTAAAGGATTTTATTTCAACACGTTTGGCGCTTCTCAAATCCTGTTATTCCCGAATCCTGCTTCATTTTTTGCATTTTCATATTAAGCAGACAGTATCAATGCAGGCAAACCTGCTCTTTCATTGCTGAAGAATTAAGGAATCGCTATGTGATAGCTGCAAGTGAGCCCGGAATAATAAAATTAGTTGTCCAACTTTATTGTATGTCCCTGCAATCCAGCCGGCTTATTTCTCTTGATGCCCTGCGTGGCTTTACCATTGCCGCAATGATCATGGTAAATTTTCCCGGAAACGAGCAATATGTATATTTTACTTTGCGGCACAGCAAGTGGAATGGATTTTCATTTACAGATACCATTGCACCAATCTTTCTTTTTGTGATCGGTGTTTCTATCGTTTTTGCCTACGCTAAAAGATTAAGTGATGGCACGGGCAAAAGCAGCTTATACAAAAAAATCATCTTTCGCTCTCTCAAAATATTTGCCGTTGGCATGTTCCTGAACCTGATGCCCGGGTTTGATTTCAGTGATGTTCGCTGGACAGGAACACTGCACCGGATTGCCATTGTATTTATGGTTTGCGCTATCCTTTTTCTTAATACCAACTGGAAACAACAGGCATGGATAGCCGCTGTTTTTCTTATAGCATACTGGTTGACGCTTACCCTTATTCCCACGCCGGGCACAGGTAAGGTAATGCTGGAGCCGGGTGTGAATATTGTAGCCTGGGTAGACAGTAAATACCTGCCGGGTAAAATGTGGCAGGGCACCTGGGATCCGGAAAGCATCCTTAGCACTATCCCTGCCATTGTAAGCGGTATTACCGGAATGCTGGCCGGGCGATTGATGATGGGTAAATTCGCCCCCAATGAAAAAGTAAACTATCTTATGACGGCTGGGCTTGTTTCTGTTATTACAGGTTATTTCTGGGGACTTACTTTTCCTGTAAATGAAAATTTATGGACAAGCTCATTTGTACTGGTAACTTCAGGTTTAGGTGCTTTATTACTGGGCGCATTGTATTTTATAGCAGACATACTGGGATATAAAAAAGGAGTACGCACCGGCGTTATATTTGGCGCTAACGCTATTGCGGTATATGTACTGGCAGATGTACTTGCTTTGTTTTTTTACAGATTGGAATTTGGCGGGCTTCCTCTTAATGAACTGATGGTTAATAAGCTGGTACAAGCGGGGATGCAACCCGAACTGGCAAGCTGGTTCTACGCCCTGTTTTTCGTTGCGATTAACTTTGTTCCCGCTTATATACTTTACCGGAAAAAAATATTTATTAAGTTGTGATCAGGAGTTTGGCACTCTGCTATTGACACTAAAGACTGAAAGCTGACACCTCATTGCTGAAAGCTGTTTTATGAAATCCCAAATTGTTTTGTTGCTATTTCCTGTACCGCGCTACCGATAGCCAGAGCGGCAGTAGCCGCCGGTGAAGGGGCATTCAGCACGTGGATGGCGTTATGACTTGTTTCTATTTTAAAATCATCAATCATATTACCCGCCCGCGAAAGCGCCATAGCGCGTACACCTGCACGGCCTGGTATAATATCCGTTGAAGTTAATGAGGGTATAAGCTTTTGTAGTCGTTTCAGGAAATAGGCTTTTGAAAAAGCCCCCCGGTATTCATCTAATCCAAAGCGCCAGTGTTTGGCAAAAAATTTCAACGTGCCGGCGTACGACAATGCAGCAGCGGTATCCGTAAAATTAAAATCGGTTTTTTTATAGCCTTCGCGTTTAAATACAAATACCGCATTCGGTCCGCATTCCACTCCGTCGTTTACCATTCTTGTAAAATGCACGCCGAGAAATGGAAATTGCGGGTTGGGTACCGGGTAAATCAGGTTCTTTACTTTGCTTCTTCCTGTTTCGCTCAGGTCGTAATAATCGCCACGAAAACCAACGATTGCTGTATCAGTGCCGGTTCCTTCTTTTTGGGCGATCCGGTCGCTTTGAAGGCCAGCGCAGGCTACAATATATTTTGCTTCAAAATTTTGGTTGTTGGTTTTTATAATGGTCTTGCTATCTTCTTTGATAAAATCTTTGGCTTCCGTATTCAGGAAAATCCTGCTCCCTTCAAATTTTTGTTCCAGTAATTCAGCAAGCTTTTCTGTAAGGCCCACATAATCTATTATGCCTGTGCACCCCACCCATATACCGGCAATGCCTTCGCAGTGAGGTTCAATATCTTTTATTTCCTGTGCTGTTATCAACCGGATATCCTCCACGCCGTTAGCTATCCCGTTCTGGTATACTTTGTTCATATGCGCCAGTTCATCTTCCTGTGTTGCTACGATTACTTTGCCGCAGATATCATGTTTTATACCGTATTCTTTTGCAAAAGCCACCAGTTCCCTTCGCCCGTCCACACAGTTTTTTGCCTTATAGGATCCGGGTTTATAGTAAATGCCCGAATGGATTACGCCGGAATTTCTGCCGGTTTGGTGAGCCGAAACACGGTTCTCCTTTTCCAGTACTGCTATTTTCAGGTGCGGGTACCTTGTGTTGATCTTATAAGCTGTTGCCAGCCCTATGCAGCCGCCGCCAATGATAACAATGTCAAATGATAATGTATCCATAGTTATTTAGTCTCTACTGAGGGCGCAAGTTAGCTGAGAAGTTTGGTGTTACAAAAAGTGCGCTAATATGTATTTATGATTTGAGATTTATCCGCCATGGCGGCCCGGCCCGCCTGCCGGCAGGCAAGTTTGTTTCTTGCTATTTGTGTTTTGGTGCTTTGCTTCCCTGCTGCGGTCTGATCCTCCTTGCGTCGGGCGCCGACCGCCTCTTCGGATTTTTCACCTTCGGGGTTTTACGAAATCAATTGTTTTTGCTATTTGGTGCTTTATATCTATTCCGAATCATTTTTTATAATAATAACGCCTCCTGCGTTGCAGGTTAGTTCAATATATCCACTAACCGCTTTGCCTGTGGTTATGCCTTTGACGGAGACGATCTCCCAATGTTCGAAAGGCAACTTCAGCCTGGAGATCGCCTGTTTCGCCTCGGATAGTTCGGCA
>CAMPJQ010000109.1 GCA_946886925.1 uncultured Terrimonas sp. | reverse complement strand
CCATTGTTATGAAAATCATGCCCGATACCGCCACCTGGGATCCGGCAGATATCCGTTACAATGTTATTCGCTGGGTAAGCAGCCCGTATCCAAGTTATGGAGCAATAGGACCGAGTTTTTTTAACCCCCGTACCGGTCAGATCTTAGGGGCGGACATAACCGTTGAGTGGAGAAGCGGCGCGGGAACCGTTAATTATGACGACTTGTTTAATGGTAGCAGTGCAACAGGACTGCCTGCGGTACAGCTACCCTGGGAAGCTGATGCAAACAGTGAGCCACATGTAAGTTTTGATAAAAATCATCTTCAGTTTTGTGATATTGCCCGTGAATTACAATCACAATATATTGCCGGGCTTACTGTACTGGAAGCGCTGGATCATAAACCAGAGGCCGTGAAAGAGATGCACCGGGAATTTCTTATTTACCTCATCATGCATGAAATGGGGCACACGCTGGGACTGAATCACAATATGAAAGCCAGCCAGATGCTCAGCCCGGCGCAAATCAATGATAAAACCATTACAGATAAAATTGGGATGATCGGTTCTGTAATGGATTATCCCGCCATTAATGTAAGCCGCGACCGCAATAAGCAGGGAAATTATTATACAACCAAAGCAGGTCCTTATGATATATGGGCCATTGAATATGGCTATACTCCTTTTGCTGCTGCTGAAGAACAATCAGCGCTCAATGAAATACTCATCCGCAGTACCGATGCGCAGCTTGCTTTTGGCAATGATGCCGATGATATGCGTTCGCCGGGTGGAGGAATAGACCCCAGGGTAATGATCAACGATATGAGCAACGACATGATTGCCTATGCAGAAGATCGCTTTAAACTCGTTAATACATTATTGCCCAAATTAAAAGAAAGATACAGCAAGCCAGGTCAAAGCTACCATCAATTGCGCCAGCGCTACCTGATGCTGCAAAGCCAGCGGGCACAGATGGCGAATGCGGTTAGCCGTTATATAGGTGGTGTATATGTAGACAGGAGTTTCCCTGAACAAAAAACCACCAGCAAACCTTTTACACCAGTTTCGGTGGAAACACAGAAGAAAGCACTTGCATTATTGAATAAATATATTTTTTCTCCCGATGTTTTCAATGCGGATGCATCGCTGTATCCTTACCTGCAATTGCAACGCAGGGGTTTTAATTTTTTTGGTTCTACAGAAGATTATAAACCCCAGTCAACCGTTCAGAGCCTTCAGCTGTCCGTGTTGGCACAATTACTGCATCCGGTTACTTTGCAGCGTATCAACAACAGCGGTTTGTATGGTAACTCCTACAGTACAGCCAATCTTACATCTGATCTGAATAGATACTTCTTTGCCGAAGATCTGAAAACCAATGTTAATCTCTACAGGATAAACCTGCAAACAGAATATGTAAAGGCATTGGCGGCAATTGCCGGCAGTCCGATGCCGAACGCATATGATAATGCTTCAAAAGCGGCGGCGTTGTCTTCACTTAAAAAAATAAAATCAATGCTTGGCGCAGCAGTATCAGCCAATGAGCAAACCCGGGCGCATCGCACCAATCTAAATTTTATTATTGAGAAGGCACTATCGGTAAAATAAACAGCACAAGTCGGGCAAATAAAATCTGTCTTTTATGGTGAAAAGTGAGAGGGGAAAGGTGAAAGAGGGCTCCCTTCTCACGGTTCATAAAGCACTAAAAAGCATTCGGGCCTGCGCTTTATGCCCTGCAGCGTTGATTGCTCTTATCATTGGCATTCCGATGCTGCCTGCACCTACGGACATGTGTAAGTGAAGTTGTTGATGGTAAAAGGAATTAGGGATTATTAGGGCCGGCATTTACTTGTCAGATTCAGTTAAGCGCTGATGCCTTGCAATACTGGCAATATACATGGCAAACCCGGCTATGGCAGTATCTTTTAGTGCATTAACCAACGCTAACTGCCTCAATTCGGGAGTACCTGAATTTAAATGATTTGGGATGTGAATGAGTACTACAAACGCAATTAATAAAACAGCCAGGAGGTAGCCGGCAAGAGATACGTAACGGTTGCTAATAAAGGCTATAGCGGCAAGGATAAAAGCAATGCCAACCAAATAAACCCATACTATTCCTCTTGGAAGATACAACGGCACATAATTGAGCATTCCGGTTGGATTGGTGAAATGCAGAATGCCGAAGATAATCATAACAATGGCCAGAAGCCATATGGCTATGCGGGATATCGTTAGGTGTATCATAAAAAGAGCTTTTAGTGGTATCAAGTTAGTTCATTTCTTTAAGAATAAGTGATTATATTTTGCACGGCTATTTCTGAACTGCGTATAGCCGTTCTGTTTGGTATGTAATTTTTTTACTGAATAGCAATTGGCGGGTTATCCTGCAAAAAGTGTATACCTGTAAGTTACACAGGTATACGCGCCCGATGTTTATTCAAAAAAACAGTGCCGGGTTATTTTTGTGAAGCCCATAAGATAGCATTCTCCAAAAGAATAGTATACGCTACATTTTTGAAGAGACTGGGAGAATGGCCCATGAAGATGTAGATATTTTTGGCCGGGTAATGATCGTTTGTCCATATTACAGGATGATCACCCATTTTTACAGGCGAATCAGGCGCATAACTTTTTTCATCAACCGATGCAATCACATGCACATTGGGCCGGGCACTTTTATCATAAGTATACCATTCTTCGTTTTGTATGCTAAAAGTTTTCGGAACTCCTTTTACACAAGGATGTGAAGTATCTTCAATATGCACCTGTGCGCTGGCAAATGCTGGTATATAGTTCTTAAATTGAATGCCGCCCATGAAATGATAAAACCATGGCCACATACTATACCCGTCAAAACTGCCCAGCAAACTTGCATGATGCAAACCAATCCATCCTCCCCTGCCTTGTTCTATGTATTTAATAAATGCGTACTGCGCCTTTTCCGTCCAGCCATACGGTGGATAATCAAGCTGAAGGAAAAGTTGGTAACTGTTAAGTACAGCTTCGTTTATCGTATCAGTTTTAGTAATGTAATCTATAATAAACTTTTTTTTGGCCGCAAGCGAATCCAGCCACAATTGCGCTGCATTGGTAAACTGAAGATGATGTCCCCCGTTTTCAAAAAGGGCAAGTACCCTGAAAGATTTTGTTGTGCTTCCTGTAGCAATTTTTTGCTGGGATCGCACAAGTGTTGCCGTTAGTATGCTTATGAATGCGGTAAGAAATATTCTTTTCATGAAAGCGATTATGTGTAAAGTGTAAGCTGTGCGATACCGGGTTTATTATAAGAATGGCGTTTGATTACATTATGCTGTCTTTTTACGTGCAAAACCCACTGCTGTTCTGCCGCTCATTCCATTTTTTTTCGTTACCTCTATTGCGCTTCTAATTTTTTGGCTATGCGGCTGAACATATCGTTTTGTGTTTGTTGTATTTCGAGCAGCTTCCTGTTTTGATCAAGCAGTAAATGATCAATTTTTTCATGAAGGAGACGAATTTCCAGTTCTGCTTTAAGATTGATCTTATAATCGTGTTCTCCTCTTGCCCGGTCCTTGGCTTCCTGCCTGTTCTGGCTCATCATAATAATAGGTGCCTGTATTGCGGCCAGGCACGACAGCACCAAATTGAGCAATATAAACGGATAGGGATCAAACCCCCTGTTATGCAACAAGTATATGTTAACGCCCATCCAGGTAAGCAACAGAGAAAAGAATATGGAGATAAAGGTCCAGCTTCCGCCAAATGCCGCCACACGATCGGCCAGCTTTTCACCAGGGCGGCTTTTTCCTGCAGATTGCAAAGCGATATTTTCCGAAAGAATCTGGTTATCCATTATACTGCTTACCACTTCTTTTTCAGCATCCGTTAATTCGCCAATTTCCTGGCGCAGCAGGAGCTCAATATACATTTTACGCTGGTTCTGCAATGCATCTGCTGAAATATTGCTTTTGTCGTTAAAACCCGGATGCCGCTCCCTTATAAAATCATATAAAGGCTTTCTGAGCTGGGAACCCGACACCAGTTCTTCGTCCGGGTATTCTTTCTTACTGATAAAGCATGTTCTGTTCATATACTTCTTTTAAGGATGCCTTATCAAACTTAGGGAAAAACTCAGGAAAGATTATCGCGCATGCATACGGCAGTATGCACTACAATAATGCCCAACAAAAACTAAGCGGGGATATTAAGCCGGAATCCTACGCCGTGTATGGTTTCAAGATTAACTGAATCATCATTTTTAAAGTGCTTTCGGAGCTTGGTAACAAAAACGTCCATGCTTCTGCCCAGAAAATAATCATCCTTTCCCCATACATTCAGCAATACTTCATCCCTTTTTAAAATATGATTGGGATGTTCACATAAAAATTTCAGCAGGTCGGCTTCTTTCTGTGTTAAATTGGAAACTTCTTCGCCGTTATAGATTTTAAGATCGGTATACGAAAAGTGCATTTTACCCAGTTCATATTCCTGCGCCTCATCGGAGAATAGTTTTTTTGTTCGGCGTAAGAATACTTCCATCCGCATCAATAGTTCTTTCATACTGAATGGCTTGGTAATATAGTCGTCGGCTCCGCTTGTAAACCCTTTCAGCTTATCTTCCTCCATTGATTTAGCCGTAATAAATAAAATCGGTATGAGATCACTTTTCTGGCGGATTTTTTTTGCCACACTAAAACCATCCCTGGCAGGCATCATTACATCTAAAAGGCAAATGTCAAACTCACTCTTTTGAAAGTATTGCAGCGCCTGTTCTCCATCTGCACAAAGCAATACATTATAGCCTTCCTGCTCCAGGTTATCCTTAATAACATAACCCAGCGACAGATCATCTTCAGCGAGTAAAACCCTGGCCTTCGGTTGCATGATAAAAGTATTTATGCTGGTAAAATAATTTTAAATTCTGTGCCGATACCGGGCACGCTGTTTACAACAATTCTTCCGTTATGGGCATCTACTATTTTTTTAACAAAATTCAGGCCTAACCCAAATCCTTTTACATTATGTACATCGCCTGTGGGTACCCGGTAAAATTTCTTAAAGATATTCTTAAAGTATTTTTTATCAATCCCTACGCCATTGTCTTTTACCGATATATAACTTTCCGATCCGTATTTTCCCGCTTCAATAATTATTAAAGGAGTACGGGAATACTTTATTCCATTTTCGATGAGGTTAACAATGGCCAGTTCAAGATGTGTTTTATCGGCCTTAATAACAATATCATCATCCTCAATTTTAATTTCAATCTTTGCCTTTTCCGCTTCAACCATGGGTTGCAGCTTGGATATCGCCTGATCAATAAGTTCCTTTACCGGGATAGATTCCATTTTTACACGAAGTTCATTTTGTTCCGACACCGCCATTTTTAATAATTGTTCTACCTGGTTTTGCAGGTGTTCTGTTTCGTGCGAAATAATGGTGGTGTATTTTTCCATTCGGTCGGGTTGATTTATTATACCGGGCTGCGCCAATACCTCCGAAGCTATTTTCATTACTGCCAGGGGCGTTTTAAATTCATGCGTAAAATTATTTACGAAGTCTTTTTGTATTTCTATGAGGAACTTTTGTTTGTAGAAATAAAACATACTCACAGCCAGACCTATTAGTACCACCACCAAAACAATGCTGCCAATTATCCATAAATTCATTTGCGATAAAATATACCCGCTCCTGTCCGGGAAATGCAGGAGAATATAATGATAATTTGCCGGATATACCTCTAAGGTTTCGGACTTCAATGGCGGGTCTGAAGCTGGCGAAGGAATATTTTGCCTGAAAATATAATCCTGTTTTGTTTTATCATATAAAGCCACATTGCATTCGGTTAAAATGTCGAAATCCATCAGTTCGCGGGTCAAATAAAATACCAGGGTATCTTTACGCGGTAGGTTATTGATTCTTACAACAAAGGTATTGCGCGATGGCCGCATGGTAACCATTTGCTGTAAATGGCTGCCGGGAATGTCTGAAAGATTAATATCCTCAAAAAGTCCGCGAATGCTTTTCACTGCGTTGGTATCAAACTGTTTCTGCTCTAATTTGTAGATGTGGTTCAACCAGTATAGCTGGATGGCAATGATAAGCCCGATAACAACAGCGCCTGTAAGCACTATCCATTTTAAAGTGGCGGAACGCATACCAAAACGGTTGGGAGAATTAATATGCACAAATATGTTTTTAATTATTTAAAAAGTGTTGCCAACTGCTTCTTTTATTGTTAACCCACCGTTAAGTACGCATAGTACATTAATGGTAAAATCTAAGATGAATGCAGTTTCAGCAGTTCAACTAATAATCATTCCACCAGGCTTTGACCGGGTAATTTTCATTAATAATTACGGGTTCGCCTATTATAGGCGTGGTAATATTTACATTTAATTCAGTGGCTTTTTTTACTGCTCTTCCTACAGGCTCATTCCAGGGGTGATTGGCTAACGCAAATTTTCCCCAGTGTACAGGAAGCAGCCATTTTGCTTTAAGATCTATACTTGCCTGTACGGTTTCCTCGGGCATCATGTGTATAAATGGCCAGGAAGTATTGTATTGACCGCATTCAAGGATTGCCAAGTCAAACCCGTTGAATTTTTCTCCTATTTCTTTAAAATGTGTATCATATCCCGAATCGCCACCAATAAAAATAGTATAGCCGAAGAGCTTAAGAACAAAAGAACACCAGAGTGAACCCCCTCTTTTCAGCCCGCGTCCCGAAAAATGCCTGGCGGGTGTTGCAGTAATTTCAATGTCATTTGTTATGCGTTCTGTTTCCCACCAGTCTAATTCTGTTACAGAAGGAGCATGAAGTTTTTGAAAACTGGCGCCTACACCCAGCGGAACACAATAGGCGCTGGTTTTTGCGTTGAGCAGCGTAATGGTACGGGTATCAAGATGATCATAATGATTGTGCGTAAGAATCATCAGGTCTATAGGCGGTAAATCATCGGGCGCATATGTATCTGTACCTGCAAAAGCTTTAACCAAAAAGCGCACAGGTGAGGCATGTCCGCTAAAAACAGGATCTACAAGAATATTTTTCCCCCTGGCATGAATAAGATAAGAGGAATGTCCGAACCATATAATTACCGGTTTTTCTGAATAGAGGTTTTTAATATTCGTTTTTATTGATGGAAGGGGTCGGAAAGGCCGGATTTCTTTTGGCCGATTAAAACTATCTTTTATTATCTTATACCATGAACTGTTTTTTGCCTTTACCGGTGTGGCAGAAAAATTTTGAAATGCCCCGTTTTTATAATTGCGTGATTGCAGTATCCTTTCCGGTTTCTTCATCCTGGTTTTTTAAATTGAAACTTCAAAGTTATAAATAGTCCGCGCAGGTCGTTTATATATTTCAACCGGCGATCCTTTCAATACCAGCATAGCAATATCAATAATAGGGGCTTATTAATAAATATACCAGTACCCCTGTTACGGAGACATAAAGCCAAACCGGCCAGGTAATACGTGCTATTTTTTTATGCGCGGGAAATTCTGCTACCAAACCCCTGTAAGCGGTAAATAAAATAAAGGGCAGAATGATACCCGCGAGCGGAATATGCGTACCCAGAATAATATAGTAGAAAATCCTTAGCGAACCGGTTGCTGATTTTTCTGCATTGCTTACCAGTCCGTCATGGTTTAGGTCGCCAAACCTTGTTTCGCCGGCAAACAGATGATGGCAGATATAAGAAACCAGGAACAGTACGGAAAGAACAATGGTGCCCAGCATTATTTTTTTGTGTAAAACATAATTGCGGCGTTTTACCACAATAAGGCCGGCAATAAGCAAAACGGATACAAAGGAGTTTATTAAAGCATTTATTAAAGCAAAAACATGCACATCAAACCCCAGGTTCGCCTCAATTTTTATTTTGCTTAACAATACGATTGCTGTAAATATTACAAAGGAAACAATGCCAATTAGCAAACGGGCTAATTTATCATTCTTTGCTATTTGGGGCTGAAGCATGTTCTCTGTGCTCATCTCAGTTA
>CAMPJQ010000108.1 GCA_946886925.1 uncultured Terrimonas sp. | reverse complement strand
AATATTTTTGATTTTAACCGCGACATTTACCATACAGCAGTAAGGGTATTTGTTAAATATTTTTTGAGGCCTGAACAAAAATTTAACGGATTGGATGCCTTAAAGGCACAACTGGGTAAAGACAAGCTGGAAGCATTGGTAAAACTTAAATAACATAGACTTTCTTTACGCCGCACTTGCCGTAATATATTTTACCAGGGTTCTTTTGGCAACCGGTAATAAAGTTTCTTCCAAAGGAAAGCTCAAATCGGTTTCGATACTGTAAACAGCGGGGTTGGGCAAATCCGTTTTACCCCTGATCAGTTCTGTTTTTATATTTTCATAGGTATTTACGATTGTTCTTTTCCATTGAGCAATAAAAGATGTTTTAATGCTGCGGTATTTTTCGTCGTGCTTTTCAAAAATACTCAACCGGTACTGGTACACATTGGTTTGATGATATGATCCATTGCAAAGAAAGAAGTATCCTTCATTATTTTCAAGCGGAATAATACCTACGGGAAGGATATTCAGTTTCTCTTCTACAAATTCGTATATACCCGCCCCGTCTTTAATAGTAGCACTCATACAGTTAACCGCATATTGAATGATATCTTCCAGTTCTTTCATCATTTCATCATCTTCCACAATTTTTTCATACAACAGTTGCAGTTTATCCATATTTACATGCGTAAACTTTTTGGGAAACTGATCCTGGAGCATTTCCTTATTGTGCTTAAAATGCAGGATATTATTATGATGGAAAATAATATCAGATAACTGGGGGTACAATCTATTTTGTGTAAACTCTTTATGTATTTCCTGGAGATAGGCCAGCAGGGTATATTTTTTTAGCTCAAAATCAATATATCCTTCCGCAAACCAGGTATGAGATAAAGTCTTCATAATTGTATGGGTTAGTTTACCGAATATAAGAAAAAAACAAAAAACTTCCAACCGGCTATAAGCAAAAGTTCAGCGTAAAAAGCGGCATTCACTTTTTGACCGCGCTGTTCTATATCCGCGTAGTAATTCAGAGCCGTTGCCAAATGGTAACGATTTTATTGCCGCGCTTATTTTAAAAGAGAAGTAAAATATAAACAAAGGAAACCGAACCGTGTTGCCAGCCCTGAAACATGTAACCTGAACCCTGAAACTTAAAAGCTTCTGTTCACATCAAAGTTTTCCATTTCGTTCGCTACTGCAGTAAGAAATGTAGCGCCCAATGATCCATCAACTATGCGATGATCGTAGGAAAGAGAAAGATACATCATATGCCGTATGGCTATACTGTCGCCCTGTTTGGTTTCTATTACAACCGGACGCTTTTTTATAGCACCTATTGCCAATATGGCCACCTGGGGCTGATTAATAATAGGTGTACCCATTAAACTACCAAAAGTTCCCACATTGGTTACAGTAAAGGTTCCGTTCTGGGTATCGTCGGGCCGCAGGCGGTTATTGCGGGCAGCATTGGCTAAACGGTTTACCTTTTTAGCGAGTCCCGTAAGGTTCAGCATATCTGCTTCCTGTATAACCGGCACTATAAGATTACCGTTAGGCAAAGCGGCAGCCATGCTTATATTGATATCCTTACGCACAATAATCTTATCGCCATCAACACTGGCATTGAGCCATGGATATTTTTTAATGCATTTAATAATGGCTTCAATAAACAACGGTGTAAAAGTTAACTTCTCTCCTTCCTGCTTTTCAAAATTCACTTTCACTTTTTCCCGCCATAATACCATATTGGTTACATCACATTCGGTAAAACTGGTTACATGTGCACTGGTGTGTTTGCTGTCTACCATATGCTTAGCAATGAGCTTACGCATACGGTCCATTTCAATAACTTCTACATTGCCGCTATAAACCGGTTCCGTAACTTCTTCGGCATTGCCGGATGTTGCAGGTTGAATGGGAGTTGTGGTTTGCTGAACAGGTGCAACGGCCTGGGGTTGCTCAATGGTTTCCGGAATAGGCTTTTCCTTCCCGGCCGCGATCCATTGAAGAATATCTTTTTTGGTAACCCGCCCGTCATTTCCGGTACCGGGTATTTTTTCCAGGTCCGATAAATTTACGCCTTCATTGGCGGCAATATTTAAAACAAGCGGAGAATAGAACCGGGCGCCAGTCGTTTTAGGTGCAGTTGTAGTTGTGTACGACGGCTGATAAGGCACTTCTTTTATTTCCTTTTCGTCCTTTATTTCAGAAGTAGCAACCGCAGGGGGGGGAGTTTGTTCCTCAACGCCATTTTCCGATCTGATCTTTGCAATAACAGTGCCTATGGGTACCACATCATTTTCATTGTAGAGCAGTTCTTCAACCACACCTTCTGCTGTAGAAGGTACCTCACTGTCTACTTTATCCGTAGCAATCTCCAACACGGTTTCATCCATTTTTACGTGATCGCCCGGTTTTTTATTCCAGTGTAAAATGGTAGCTTCCATGATACTTTCGCCCAACTTAGGCATTACCAGGTCAACTATCGCCATATCAGAATTTTAATGATCGTTAAGGTTCAAAGGTAAGTATTGCTGTTCAAATAGAAACCCATAGAAACATATGTGAATATTTTTCTAATAACTCTTTCCGGCATATCATTATTGCCCATGCATTATTTCAATAAAATGCCCTCTTCAACCATCAGTTTCCGCAAAAGATTTAAAGCATAATGTGCCGACATTTCAATATTTCGGGCCCGGTTGTGCCGGAAATGAAATTGTGCTGTAATAATATTATTTCTGCTGCCTGCCGCAATCCATACCGTTCCAACTGGTTTTTGGGTTGTGCCTCCATCCGGCCCCATTATACCCGAAGTAGCTACCGCGTAGTCTGTATTCATTTTTGCTATAACGCCATGCACCATTTCCTTTACCGTATCTTCACTAACGGCACCTGCAGACAATAGCGTATTTCTTTGCACACCAAGTATGTTTTCTTTTGCTTCATTGGCATAACTTACCACACTTCCTTTATACCAGGCAGAGGAACCTGCTACCGATGTAATGAGATGAGCAATGTATCCTCCCGTGCAGCTTTCAGCGGTAGAAAGTGTTAGTTTGCCTTGTTGCAGCATTTTGCCAATTACCTGTGCAAGCGTTGTGTCTTCCGCTGCTACAAGCCATTCGGCTACCAGCATTTTTAATTTTTCAAACTGGCTGTTTAATATTTCCTGTAACCTGTTGCTGTTGCTGTCGCTCCCGGTAATGCGCAGGCGCACCATGCCGTAATTGGGCAGGTAGGCTAATTTAAGATGACCGGGCAGTTGCACTTCCCAGTCTTTAATGGTTTCTGCAAGAAAGGATTCACCAATACCAAAAGTAATCAGGGTGCGATGATCTATAAAAGGAAAAGTAAAATATTGTTGCAGATGCGGAATAACATAATCCGTCATCATTCCTTTCATTTCATGCGGTACGCCGGGCATGCTTACAAAAATCTTCCCATCCTTTTCAAACCACATTCCGGGGGCTGTTCCTCTTTTATTGGGAATAACAGTGCATGTATCCGGAACTTCCGCCTGCTTAAGATTGCGTTCTATAAGCGGACGATTCAATTTTTCGAAAATAGCTTTTACATTGGCCAGCGCTTCTTCATTAATAACCAATGAAGCGCCGAAATATTCGCAAAGCACGGGCTTGGTTATATCATCAGCGGTAGGGCCCAAACCACCTGTTATAAGAATAATGGGCGTATCCCTGCTTTCTTCATCCAATGCCCGTATAATTTCTTCTTTACTGTCGCCAACCGATACCCTGCGCCTGAGCCATATACCCGTTTTATTAAGCTCCTGTGCTATCCATGCGCTATTGGTATCTATTACCTGCCCTATCAGCAATTCATCGCCGATGGTAACAACAGAAGCATTTATTTTGAGTGTACTATTAAAAGGATCAGATATCTGTGCCATCATAAATTTCCTGCAAGGTAAGGGTAAAGCCAATGGTTTGAATAGTGAAAGAGCCTTCATCTATATTTTCAAAAGCCCACGCATTGCCAGGCTGCCTGCGGGAAACAATAACGAATGGCTTGAGTGCGTCAATCATAATATATTCCTTTAACGAAGGAATATCACGGTAAAAGAAAAATTTTCTTCCCTTGTCCACATTGCTGGTTGAAGGAGAAAGAACTTCAAATATTACCGAAGGATTAAGCAGGGTATCAAATTTATCGCCTTCCAATTGAGGTTCGCCGCATACAATCACTACATCCGGGTACATATATGAGTCACGTAACGGAGTGCTTAGTCGCATATCGGAAGGCAGCACCTGGCAGGCTTTACCTTTCAAAAAAGAAAATAAATTTCCAATAATGTTTCTCACTATCACATTATGGGTAAAACCCGCGCCGTCCATGGCAATAATATGCCCGTCATAATACTCACTCCGGTACCCGGCAACACGTTCTGCGGCCAGGTAGGCTTCCGCGGAAATATAGTTGTATTTTGGCGCAGGCTCTTTAACTTCATTTTCCATACTATAAATTTAATTATTCCCGGTTTAGCGGTAAATATTTTTTTATGAGAAGAACGATTGGGAGTTTCAACCATACAGTTGCATTGTATATTCTTGCACTGGCAGGAATATTTCCTGTAACAAATGCTGGTGCGCAAACGATTACACAAAAACTGCAAAAAGCATTCCTCCGGTTTGAGGAAGACAGCCAGTTGGCACATGCCATCAGTTCATTGTATGTAATTGACGCGAAGACCGGGAAAGTGGTATTTGATAAAAACGGGAAAACAGGACTGGCCCCGGCCTCCACCCAAAAAATTATTACCAGCGCTGCTGCTTTTGCTTTGCTGGGAAAGGATTTCAGATACAAAACAAAGTTTGGCACAGGCAATAACACATTATATATTTTGCCTTCGGGAGATCCAACACTGGGAAGTGAACGATGGGAAAACACAAAAGCCAATAAAATACTGGAAAGGGTTATTCAATCGCTCACACAAAATCATTTACATATTGATGCAATAACTGTTGATAAAAACGGGTGGGCATTTGATGATATACCCGATGGCTGGATATGGCAGGATATAGGAAATTATTATGGAGCAGGATCTGAAAAACTAAACTGGCGCGAAAATCAATACGACCTGCTGTTGCAATCAGGAAAAAATATAGGCGACCCTGTGCGGATAGCAGGCACCAATCCCAGGTTATTTGGATATACCCTTTCTTCGGTGGCAACCGCTGCGGCCAGGGGAACAGGAGACAATGCATATATCTATTTCCCATTAAATGATACCGCCGGCATTGTTAGAGGAACGATCCCCGTTAACGAAAACGGGTTTGGCATATCAGGAGCTTTTCCTTCCGGCACCAAACAATTTATTGCTGAATTAACGAACAATTTGGTAAATGCAGGAATAATGGATCCTTCGTTCGAAGCAAAAAAAGTTTTTAACCGCGAAACTGATGACTATACCATTATTCGTACAGAAACATCTCCCCCACTCGATTCCATCATTTACTGGTTCAATAAAAAAAGCATTAACCTTTATGGTGAGGCTCTGTTAAAAACAATGGCGTATGAAAAGAAAGGTTACAGCGCTACAGATACCGGTGTGAACATTGTCAAAAATTTCTGGGAGCAAAATGGAATTGACCCTGCAGAATTAAATATAGTAGATGGCTCCGGGCTTTCGCCATTGAACCGGGTTACTACCCATGCCCAGGTTGAAATACTGAAATACGCTCAGCAGCAAAGCTGGTTTTCTTCTTTTTACCGTTCATTGCCCGAATACAATGGCATGAAAATGAAAAGCGGCACTATAAGAAATGTAAAAGGCTTTACCGGATACCACACTGCAAAGGATGACAAAACCTATATTTTTTCCTTTTTAGTGAACAACTACAATGGTTCAGCATCTGCTTTAGTACGCAAAATGTATACTGTGCTAAATGTGTTGAAGTGAACGGAGCTATGGGCTATCAGCTATCAGCAGGTGAGTGCTAACTACAGGCTGCTTATATCTTCATTGGATTGCTCAAAGCCGAATCTGACTGTGCTAGCCTGAAACCTGCAACCTGTAACTCATAACTCACTTCCCCATCATTCCATCCACACTGGCTTTACCGGGCCCCAATAAAAATATAGCGATAAAGCCGGCAAGATAAAGTGCAGCCTTTTCGCCGCCTCCAAAAATAGCAGCATCATGCGCGTTGAATAAGGCAACTGCCATCCCGATAATAAGCGGCAATACAGTAAACCGGGTGAACAGTCCTATGAGAACAAACATGGCACAGAAGAATTCGGCAAAAAGACTAAGAGAAAGTGAAAACGTACTGCCCATTCCCAGGAAATTCATGAATGTGTTTTTCTTTTGTGCAAAATGCACCAGTTTATCGTAACCGTGCGGCAACATCATTAAACCAAATCCCGCGCGGAGCACTAATACAGCAATATTAAAAGCCCAGTCGGTATACCCCGTAGATAAAAGTTTTTTCATCTTTTTATTTTACCAAGCAAAAATAAGAGATACCAACCTTTTATCCACAAGTGTTTTGGAATGGTTATTGCAAAATTTGTTCACAGTAACTTAGCGCTGATTTTTACTTTAAGAAATTTGTAACAAAAGAGGATTGAACTTCGTGCAATCTGCCAACAACAGCAGCGTTGTACGATAACACTACATATATGCAAAGACGCTTCATTTACATTACAATGGTACTGGCATGCATTACAGCCGGGGCCCTTGCGCAGCAAACAAGAGTTTATACCGATCCCCTGGCCAATTTTAAACAGGCCAAAGAATTTTTTCAGAAAGAACAATACAGTCTTGCTTACCCCCTTTTCAAAGAACTGAGAAACGGAATGCGCTCCACAGACCGCAGCAATAACAGTATAGCATACGATGATGTGCAGTTTTATACCATCGCCTGCGGATTACAGCAAAACGAAGTTTTTGCTGCGGAAGATGCAAAAAACTTTATCGAACTCAATTACAATCCCTCGCTTAAACAAAGACTGAGCTTTCATCTGGCAGAATATTATTTCCGGCAAAAAGACATGAAAGAAGCGTTGACATATTACGAGCAAACCAGTGCAGCGAGCCTGAGCAACAGGCAGGTTGCTGATATGAAATTTCACCAGGGATACGCTTATTTTACACTGCAGCAGTTTGATAAAGCATCTCCCCTGCTTGAATCCATAGCAAAATCTTCTTCCGATCCCAATTATAAAGACGCCAATTACTATTTCGGCCTGATTTCTTATGCTAAACGCAACTACCGGGAAGGATTAAGCGCTTTTCAGAAAGTGGAAAATGACGACCAGTATAAAAATGTAGTTCCCTTTTATGTAGCCAATATCTATTATGTGCAGGGACAAAAAGACAAAGCGCTTGAATATGGTGAATCAGCTCTTGGTAAAACGAGCGGCTACTATGATATTCCCATGAAAGAACTGATAGGACATGCCTGGTTTGAAAGAAAAGAATATGCAAAAGCCCTGCCTTACTTAGAAGAATATGTAAACAAAACCGATAAGGTAAGCCGTGAAACGCTCTACCAGCTTAGTTATTGCTACTACCAGGGCAAACAATTGAATAAAGCGGTGGAGGGCTTGAAACAACTGAGCGGTGGTGAAGATTCACTCAGCCAGAATGCCATGTATATTTTAGGCGATGCCTATCTTAAATTAGGCGATAAAGCCAATGCAAGAAATGCATTTTCATTTGGCGCTACCAACAATACCAATCCCGCACAACGGGAAGTGTCTAAATTCAATTATGCCAAGCTTTCGTATGAACTTGGGTACCAGGATATAGCATTAAGCGAGTTCAAAAAATTTTTGGACGAATATCCCAAATCTACCTACCAGAAAGAAGCGGCCGAAATTGCAGCGGCGCTGTTGGCAAATACCAACAACTACCGGGAAGCCCTCAGCATTCTTGAAAAAATACAATCGCCTCCCGAAACGGTAAAAAGAATGTACCCCAAAGTACTGTATGGAAGAGCGATGGAACTCATCAACGACCAGGACCTCAAT